>JBJOQF010000056.1:0-13861 GCA_046050185.1 Bacteroidota bacterium | reverse complement strand
TTTTAATTAGAGTAAAAATGAAAAAAATTAATTTTATAAAGTACGGTATCTTTGCAGGAGCATTAGTTCTTGGAGTTAGTTGTACCAATTTAGATGAACAAATCCCTGATGCAACTGAAATTGCAAACGCAGATCCAGATGCGATTCTTACTTCAGCTTACAATGGTTTGCGTGAATTTCAGAATCAGGATGGGGTATTTGCAGTACAAGAAGTTTCTACAGATTTTTGTATTGTACCGACACGTGCAGGTGACTGGGGTGATGGTGGAGCTTGGTTGCAAGATCATTTCCATACATGGGATGCGAGTAGTAGAGAAGTAAATACATCTTGGAGAGCAATGTTGTCAAGTGTATATAATTGTGACTTGGCATTATCGATACAAGGAATTCCTGCTGCTAAAAAAGCACAAGCTCAATTTTTGAAAGCTTATTATTACTATAATGCAATAGATATGTTTGGTCAAGTACCTTACAGAGAAGCAGGTACTTCTCCGGATGATTTTCCTAAAGTTTGGACTTCTCCAGAAGCAACTGCTCAAATTATTGCATTGCTTGAAGAAGCTTTGCCTAATTTACCAGATAAAAATTCTTCTGATCCATCTATAGCAAGCAAGGATGCGGCAAATTTTTTATTAGCTAAAATTTATTTAAATAAAGCTGTATTTGATTCGCCATCGCACACTGGATTTAATGCGAATAATGTGGCTAATATGAATAAAGTTATTCAGTATGTTGATGCTATTTCTGGTGCTACAACTTTAGCTTCTGATTACTGGGATAACTTTAAGCCTGCAAATCATACTAGTCCGGAATTAATTTTTTCTTCTAAAAACATCAATGGTGTTACTATGGGAGAAGTAAGAAGAAGATGGTATATGGGTAACCATTACAATCAAATTCCAAGTGGATGGAACGGATTCTCTGTATTGCAAGAATACTATGATAAATTTGACCCATCTGATAGACGTATTAAAAATAATGACCCATCTATTATTGCGACTTTCGGAAGTCCCCTTGGAATGCGTAGAGGGTTACAATATGACAAAGGAGGGGTTACACCTTTAACTACAAGAGGTCAAAATGGTTCTTTACCTTTAGATTTCCAAAGTGATCCTGCAGGCTTGCCGGCAGATGGTAAAATCATCTCTGATAACTGGTTAGAAAGATGGGGTATTCGTCCTCAAAAATACATTCCGGATGCTTCTAATATGGATAAACCTGAAAATGATTATGTATTATTCCGTTACGCAGATGCTTTATTAATGAAAGCAGAGGCAATCGTTAGAGGTGGTTCTAGTTCTACTAGTTTAGCTTCTATTGCTTCAGCATTGTCTTCTCGTCAAGGAATTACTACAACAATTAATTTGACAACTTTAGCTAACATTGATAAAGCTAGAGCAACTGAATTGTGGGAAGAAGGTTGGAGAAGAAATGATATGATTCGTTTTGGAACTTATACTACTGCAAGAGCTACAATGACTAATACTGATGCATATAGAGTGTTGTTACCAGTGCCAACGACAGCTTTGTTGAATCCAAATATTCACCAAAATCCTGGTTACTAAAAGTATTATTTACTTTTAATTATGTTTTGAGTTAGTTGTAAAGAGGGTAATTTATTACCCTCTTTATTTTTTTATAATTTTGAGCTTCTTATGGAGCTCTTTTTTTGTGTTTTATTTTAACTATTTAACACTTTTTTAGGCTGTTTTTAATTTTTTTATATACTTAAAAAAACATAAATTGCTTGCTTATATTTATTTAAATTAATTCATTTTTAAGATGTTGAAAAGTATTGTATTTTTTTTCCTTTTTATAATTTTTGTAAATTGTTCCAAAGGAAATTCGGACTCCTTGTTTACCAAATTAGATGCTTCACAAACTGGAATTAATTTTCAGAATGAGGTAAAAAATGGCAAAAATATGAATATCTTCAAATACCGAAATTTTTATAATGGGGGTGGTGTCGCTATAGGAGATATTAATAATGATGGCTTGGCAGATGTTTTTTTTACTTCAAATTTAGGTGCCAATAAATTGTACTTAAATAAAGGAAATTTAAAGTTTGAAGATATTTCCAAACAGGCAGGTATTGATGAAAAAAAAGCATGGTCTACAGGTGTAGTAATGGTCGATATTAATAGCGATGGATTACTTGATATATTTGTATGTAATGCGGGAAATAATATTGACGCTGTGAGAAAGAGTCAACTTTTTATTAATAATGGCAATAACACATTTACAGAACAAGCGGAAAAATATAATCTTGCTGATACAGGAATTACGACTCATGCTGCTTTTTTTGATTACGATAAAGATGGTGATTTAGATTGTTATATTTTAAATAATAGTTTTATTCCAGTAAGTACCCTAAATTATTCAAACAAAAGAGATCTACGTGACAAAGATTGGGATGTAGCCAATATTCTTAAGGGGGGGGGTGATAAATTGATGCGTAATGACAATGGAAAGTTTGTTGATGTAAGTGAAGAGGCAGGTATATTTAGTAGTTTGATTGGATTTGGTCTAGGGGTTACTGTAGGAGATGTAAATGGAGATCTTTATCCAGATATTTATATTTCTAATGATTTTTATGAAAGAGATTATTTGTACATAAATAATAAAAACGGAACATTTTCTGAACAAATTCAAGGATGGGCTACTCATATCAGTCAATCATCAATGGGAGCTGATTTAGCAGATGTTAATAATGATGGAAAAGCAGATGTTTTTACAACAGATATGTTACCAGAAGGAGATGAGCGTTTAAAAATGACAACCAGTTTTGATAACTATGACTTACTGACTCGAAAATTAAATCTGGATTTCTTTAATCAGTATATGGCTAATGCCTTGCAAATTAATGATAATAATAAATTTGTTGAAATAGCTAATTATGCTGGAGTAGCTAAAACAGATTGGAGTTGGGGAGCTTTATTATTTGACATGGATAATGATGGCTATAAGGATATTTATGTTTGTAATGGAATTTATAATGACTTGACAAATCAAGATTTCATGGACTTTTTTGCAAATGAATTTTTGCAAAAAATGGTTTTGACTGGTAAAAAAGATGATATTGAATCGATTATCAGTAAAATGCCTAGCACTCCTATTCCTAATTATGCTTATAAAAATAATAAAAACTTAACTTTTACTAATGAAGCAGAAAACTGGGGTTTAGGCACGCCAAGTTTTTCAAATGGTGCTGCTTATGCTGATTTAGATAATGATGGAGATTTAGATTTGGTAGTGAATAATGTCAATATGGAATCCTTTGTTTATAGAAATAATTCAGAGAAAAAGAAAGAAAATCATTTTATAAAGGTAAAATTAAAAGGTGATAATCAGAATAAATTTGCCATTGGAAGTATGGTTAAATTGTTTGCTGGTAAAGAAATCCTTAGTCAGGAATTAATTCCTTCAAGAGGTTTCCAATCTTCTATTGATTATGTAATGACATTTGGAATTGGAACTAAAAAAATAGATTCGTTGCAGGTGATTTGGCCTAATGGCAAATTTCAAACTATTAAAAAGGCAGTGCCAAATTCGACTTTAGTTTTATCTGTTGCCGATGCAAAAAAAGACTATATTTTAAAATCAGATAACCCGAAACCTTTGTTTAGAGAAGTTAAAACAAATTTCTTTGCACACAAAGAAAACGATTTTATTGATTTTGATTATGAAGGTCTAATTTCCAAAATGCTGTCACAAGAAGGCCCTTCTTTAGCAATTGGAGATGTTAATGGCGATGGAAATCAAGATGTTTTTATTGGTGGCGCCAAAGGACAAGACGGAAAAATTTATTTTAATAATGGCAATGATAGTTTTAGTGTTACAGCTCAAAAAGATTTAGTTGCAGATGCTAATTTTGAAGATACAGCCGCTAGTTTTTTTGATGTAGATAATGATGGCGATCAAGATTTATTAGTAGGTTCTGGCGGAAACGAAAAGGCAGATCAGGCAAATTATAAAAACCGACTGTATTTAAATAACGGTAAAGGAGTTTTTGTAAAAAGTAAAGCTACTATTCCAACAACTAATAATAATGTTTCGGTAATTGCTCCTAATGATTTCGATAATGATGGGGATATTGATGTGTTTATAGGAAGTCGCAGTATTCCGGGTGTTTATGGAATTGATCCCAAACATTTATTATTGGAGAATGACGGGAAAGGGAATTTTACGAATATCATTGATAAAAAAGCATTTAAAGTGAACTCTTTTGGAATGATTACAGATGCGATTTGGGAAGACATTGATAATGATTCAAAAAAAGATTTGATTTTAGTAGGCGATTGGAATGCTCCAATGATTTTTAAAAATACTGGTCGACGTTTGGCTGAATTTAAATCTAATTTAACTAATTATCCTGGTTTTTGGAATTCCATATCTTGTGTTGATTTGAATAATGACGGTAAAAAGGATTTGATACTGGGAAATAAAGGGACAAATACTGCATATAAAGCCACAACTTCAAATCCTATGAAGTTGTTTACTAATGATTTTGATAATAATGGAACTATCGAACAAATCGTTACTAGATCTTTAGGAGGCAGAGATATGCCTATACATTTAAAACAAGAATTAGCGAAACAAATTCCATCTATAAAAAAGAAGAATTTGAGTTATGCAGATTATGCCAAGAAATCATTTCAGGAATTATTTACTCCAGATGTGATTGGAAATTCTATCGAAAGAACAGCAAATTTTCAAGAAACGGTTGTTGCCACTAACAAGGGGAATGGTCAATTTGAAATTAAAGCCCTTCCTAAAGAAGTCCAGTTTTCGTGTGTTAATACGATTTTGCCAATGGACGTGAATAATGATGGAATTTTAGATTTGATTTTAGGAGGAAATCAATATGAATTTAAACCTCAATTTGGAAGATTAGATTCAAATCATGGAAGTGTTTTATTAGGAAGTAAAAAAGGTGTTTTTTCTTGGGTTCCGTACGTGAAATCAGGTTTCTTTTTAACTGGAGAAGTGCAAAAAATTAAAACAATTAAGAGTAAAAATAATACGATAGCTATTTTAGCGGTACTCAATAATAATACTCCAAAACTATTTACAAGTAATGAATAATTTTTTTAAAATAGGCCTAGCGTCATTGCTATTTATTAGTTGTTCAAAAAATGAAAATCAATTATTTGAAAAACTATCGCCAGAAGAAAGCAATATAAAGTTTAATAATCAATTAGATGAATCAAAGAATATTTCTATTTTAGATTATCTCTATTATTATAATGGAGGAGGGGTAGCTCTGGGGGATATTAATAATGACGGTTTAGTAGATGTTTATTTCACATCCAATCAAGGAAAAAATAAGTTATACCTTAATAAAGGCGGTAATAAATTTGAAGACATTTCTATAAAAGCAGGAATAGAGGGAGAAAGTGATTGGAAAACGGGTTCTATTATGGCAGATGTCAATGGGGATGGGTATTTAGATATCTATGTTTGTGCTGTAGTTGGTATTAATGGTTTTGAAGGTCATAACGAATTGTTTATCAATAACAAAAACAACACATTTACAGAAAGTGCAGCAGAATACGGTTTGGATTTAGATAATTATAGCACTTCCGCAGCTTTTTTTGATTATGACGGCGATGGTGATTTAGACATGTATTTATTAAATCATGCGATTCATTCAGAAGCTTCTTATGGTAAAGCTAATATTCGAAATAACAGAAATTATGAATGTGGGGATAAACTATTCAGAAATGATGACGGCAAATTTATTGATGTAAGTGAGAAATCAGGCATATTTGGTGGTGCTAATGGATATGGTTTGGGAATTGCAGTTTCTGATTTTAATTTGGATGGGAATCCAGATATTTATGTTTGTAACGATTTTCATGAAGATGATTATTATTACTTGAATAATGGGGATGGTACATTTACGGAAAGCATGAAAAATTATTTTGGTCATACCAGTCGATTCTCTATGGGAGTTGATGTGGCCGATATCAATCACGATGGTTTTCCGGACATAATGACATTGGATATGTTACCTGAAAATGAAAAAGTTTTAAAATCTTCAGCGGGTGATGATAATCCTCAAATGTTGAAGGTTAGAACTGAGAAATTAGGGTATCATTATCAGTATACTAGAAACATGTTGCAAATCAATCAAGGTGGAGAACACTTTACAGAAACGGCTTTGTTGAGTGGGGTAGCAGCTACAGATTGGAGTTGGAGCTCATTGTTTGCTGATTATGATCAAGATGGAGAGCAAGATATATTTGTTTGTAATGGAATTCCAAAACGCCCAAATGATTTGGATTACATAAAGTATTATTCAAATGACCATGTCAAAACCAAACTCAACACAACTAAATTATTGGATAAACAAGCGTTGAAAAAAATGCCTAAAGGAAATGTAACTAATTATGTTTTTCAAGGTTCCAAAGATTTAAAGTTTAAAAATAAATCTAATGAATGGATAGAAAACGATTCAATCATTTCAAATGGAGGTGCTTATGCTGATTTAGATAATGATGGTGATTTGGATATTGTAACCAATAACTTGAATAGTTTGGCTTCTATTTATATTAATAAGACGAATGATAAAGCCAATTATTTAAAATTAAAACTGCGTTTTGGAGGAAAAAATACTTTCGGAATAGGAAGTAAAGTGATTTCATATGTAAAAGGCAAAAAACAATTTAAAGAAATTCAAACAACTCGTGGTTTTCAATCGAGTTCAGAACCTATAATTCATTTTGGTTACGGAAAAATAAAGCAAGTAGATTCTATTCAGGTAATTTGGCCGGATAAAACAGTTCAAACTCTGAAAAATATAAAAACGAATCAGACGCTTACAATTCAACCTAATCCTGGGCGTAAAATATTTAATTATGCAAAATTACATCCAGCTATTTTGCCTGTTTTTAAAAAATTAGAAACCAATTTAGGAATTGATTTTATACATCAAGAAAATGACTTTGTTGATTTTACGGCTCAAAAATTAATGCCGTATCAACGTTCTGATCGAGGACCTGCAACTGTTGTAGGAGACTTGAATAATGATGGTAAAAAAGATATTTTCTTTGGAGGTTCGCAAGGAAAGTTAGCTGTAATTTATCTTCAAAATGAAAAAGGATTTTCAAAAAAAGTATTCCATTCTATTTACTTAGATTCCATTTATGAAGATGCGTCGGCGGTGATTGGGGATTTCAATGGAGACAAACAAAATGATTTAATGGTTGCTTCTGGAAGTGGGCAATATGCTGCGGATTTAATTCATAGATTGTATTTAGGAAATACACTTGTTAAAAGTACTTTTCCAGACACAAAGGCAATGAATGCATCAGTTATTAAGTCAATTGATTATGATAAAGATGGTGATTTAGATTTATTTATCGGAAATAATTCTAAGTATAATAGTTTTGGGCGAATGCCAGATTGTTATTTGTTAAATAATAACAAAGGTGTGTTTTCGATAGTTCAAAGTAAAATTTTTGCAGAAATCGGAATGGTTACTGATGCGGTGGTTACGGATTTTAATAATGATGGAAACTTAGATTTAATTGTAGTGGGGGAATGGATGAAACCGAAATTTTTTGCCAATATAAAAGGAAGCTTTAAAGAGGTTACAGAAAGTCTTTTACCAGGAAATCAAAATGGGTTATGGCAGTCTATTTGTACATTTGATATTGACCATGATGGAGATCAAGATTATTTAGTAGGCAACTGGGGAATGAATTCAAAATTCAAGGCCTCACAAGAATTTCCTATGAAAATGTATTATGATGATTTTGATACTAATGACACTTTCGAAACAATTGTTGCTATTGAAAAAAACGGAAAATACTACACTACAATGGGGTTAGATGAATTAGCAGAAGAATTCAGTGGAATGTTGAAAAAGAAATTTAACACCTATAAATCCTTTGCAGGAAAAACACTTGAGGAAGTTTTTGATCCCAAAATGTTAGAAAAAGCAAAATTATATGAAGTTCATAATTTAAAATCGGGCTATTTGAGAAATGACAAAGGGAAATTTACTTTTGTTCCCTTTTCGAATAAAATGCAGGTAAGCCCAATTACAAGTTTTGTAAAAGCTGATTTTATGGGTGATGGAGAAGACGAAGTTTTTGCTGCAGGAAATTATTTTGGGGTGACTCCATATCATAGCCGATTTGATGGCTTTTCGGGAGCGTTAATTAAGAATCAAAAAACGATATATTTAGGAAATCAAATAGGAATTGATTTGACCCAAAAAGCAGTACGTCATTTGGATGTAATAAATTTTAATGGTAAAAAATACCTTTTGGTTACTATAAATAATAAACAAGCAGAAGTTTATGAACTATCAATGAGTAAAAATTGATTTAAAAAAATTCAACAAACAAAATAATTAAATAAAATGAAATTTAAAATTTATCTTTTAGGACTTATACTGCTTTTTTTTATTTCTTGTAAAAAACAGGAGTCAATTAAAGTAACTACAGATGATTATTGCGCTGCAGTAGATACAGTTACGGGAATTATGGTTCATGATATTTTTTCGCCACCTGTTGCAAGTAGAATTTATGTCTATCCCAATATTGCAGCGTATGAAATTATGGCTCAAAACAGTACTAAATATCAAAGTTTACAAGGACAATTAAAGGGATTAGATTCTATTCCTAAATTAGATCCTAAAAGTGGAGTTAATGAAAATTTAGCAGCACTTATTGCTCATATTGAGGTAAGTAAACAATTAATTTTTTCTGAAGAAGCATTAGAAAAATATAGAGATAGTTTGTATGAAAAATGGGGTTCAGAAAATCAAAAAGAATTTGATATTTCAAAAGAATATGCTTTAAAAGTTGTTGAAAGAATTAAAATTTGGATGAGTAAAGACAATTATAAGCAAACCCGAACTTTTTCGAAATTTTCCGTTCATCCGGATCAAGCAGGAAGATGGCAGCCTACACCGCCGGCATATATGGATGGAGTAGAGCCACATTGGGGTGAAATAAGAACTTTAGTTATGGATTCAGCATCCCAATTTAAACCAAAAGCACCCTATCCTTTTTCTATAGATAAAAATTCCGCTTTTTACAAACAAGCAAAGGAGACTTATGATGTAGGAAATATGATTTCCAAAAAATTAACTGAAGTGGAGTCAACAAAAAGCAAACAAATCCCTGAAGAATCTGCTATTGCCTCTTTTTGGGATTGTAATCCGTATGCAACAGTTACACAAGGACATATGATGTTTGCAAAGAAAAAAAATACGCCGGATGCGCATTGGATTAATATTACTAAAATTGCTTTGAAAAAATCAAAATCTGATTTTAAAACTACTGTTTTTGCATACACAAAAACATCAATTGGAATTTTTGAAAGTTTCATTAGTTGTTGGGATAGTAAGTATAAAACTAATGTCGTGCGACCTGAAACCTATATTAATCAAAATATTGATGAAAACTGGAGACCACAATTACAAACCCCTCCTTTTCCTGAATATACGAGCGGTCATTCAGTAGTTTCTTCTTGCTCTTCAATTATTTTAACATCTATTTTTGGAGATAATTTTAGTTATATTGATGATTCTGAACTCCCTTTTGGCCTGCCTAAAAGAAATTTTAAATCATTTAAGCAAGCTGCTTCAGAAGCATCAATTAGTAGATTGTACGGTGGTATTCATTACAGGGCAGCAATTGAAAATGGGGTTATTCAAGGTACAAACCTAGGAACATATATTAATAGTAAAATCAAATTTTTTAAATCCAAATAAATCAAATTTATACAATGAATAATAAGTTAAAAGGGGTATTAGTTGTCGTTTTATTTTCTTTTTTAGGGTGGTATTTTTTGCTAAAGCAATCCGATTATACCATTACTTTTAAAGTTAATGCTGCTACAGGAACTATTTCTCAAGGAATTGTAGAATGGACAACAACTCAGTCTAAAAATCAAAATGAAATTTACACTATTTTAGAAAAGAGAAATTTTGATTTCATTAAGCAACAGATGAAAAAAGGAAATGAACAAATAGAATACACTTGGGATATGAAATCAATAAATGATTCAATTACCAATGTTACTATTGGAGTTAAAGATTTAAATCATTCATTTTACAATAGGTTAACAGTTCCTTTTTTCTCAACGAAGTTTAGAACGGAACAAATAGAGAAAATAAAATCGTTTAAAATTGGACTTGAAGATCATATTGATGATTTTAAAATTAAAATAGACGGTAAAGGATCATCTGAAGAAATGTATGTAGCCTATATTTCTTTAAAAAGTGTTTTGCAAGAAAAAGCACAGACTATGATTGGATATGATGCTAAAATTGTAGGTTATTTAGATAAAAATAAAATAAAAATAATCGGGTATCGTCCTTATTTGGAAGTTACTGATTGGGATCAGGATAAAGAAATTGTTAGTTTTAATTATTGTTTTCCCATTTCTAAAAACACAACATATGTTCCCGATAATGATGTCAAGTTTAAAACTATACCTGCTTTAAAGGGCCTTAAGGCAACATATTTTGGAAATTATAGGACTTCAGACAGAGCTTGGTTTGCATTGTTAGATTATGCAAAGAAAAATGGCTTTAAATTAGAAAATAAACCATTAGAACATTTTCTTGCTAATCCTTTTAATGGTGGCAATGAATTAGATTGGGAAACCCAAATTATTATTCCATTTTCGACAAAGTAAATAATTTTTCAAATTTGTTATTTTAACATTTCGAAAACGTTTTCGGGCACTCCGAAAACGTTTTTTGTTTTAATTCTATTCTAAATTGGAAATTTAAAAATTAAATTTAAAAAATAATAATAAATAAATACATCAACCAAAGAATGGGAAATAAAATAAAATTAAGTTTTTGGCAGATAATCAATATGAATGTTGGTTTTTTTGGCATACAATATAGTTTCGGATTACAGCAAAGTGCCGTAAATCCTATTTATGATTTTTTACATGCAAGCCCGGATCAAATCCCGTTATTAAATCTTGCAGGTCCATTAACGGGTTTGTTAATACAACCTATAATTGGGGCAATGAGTGATAAAACATGGCATCCAACATGGGGAAGACGAAAACCGTATTTTTTTATTGGAGCACTAGTTTGTAGTATTGCTTTATTTTTATTCCCATTTAGTAGTTCATTATGGATGGCTGCAGGTTTGCTTTGGATTCTAGATGTTGGTAATAACACCGCTATGGAACCTTATCGTGCCTTTATTGCGGATACATTGAGCGAAGACCAGCAACCTGTGGGTTTTCAAGCACAAAGTTTTTTTACTGGTTTTGGGCAGTTTTTGGCTTATATCTCTCTTTTTCTATTTCCAATAATTTTCGTCGGTTATACGGGATCATTGCCTACTTGGATTTATGCCTCCTTTTTTCTAGGGGCAGTACTTTCTGTAACTTCCATTTGGTGGAGTATGAGTAAAACCAAAGAAATTCCACCAACTGAAGCAGAATTAGCAGTTTTAAAAGCCGAGCCATTAAATGTTTTTTCTCCTTTTATAGATATTTATAGAGCGGTTTTAGAAATGCCAACGGTTATGTGGCAATTGTTTTTGGTCTATTTGTTTCAATGGTATGCCATGATGTGTTATTGGCAAAACAATTCAAAAAGTATTGCTTTGTCAGTTTGGAATGTGACGCCAAAGAATACAGTTGGCTATGAAAAAGCAGTGGAATGGAATGGATTGATTGGTGCATTTGGGTTTATAGTTACTTTTTCAATAGCCTTTTATTTGGCCAAATTAGCCAAAAAGCATGGTGCCAAGATGATTCATTTCGTCTGTTTGTTATTAGGAGCGGTTTCTCTTTTATGTTTTCCAATGGTACAAAATCAGTATGTATTTTTTGCTGTGGTTATTGGCTACGGTATTGCTTGGGCAAGTATGATGGGAATTCCTTACTTGATGGTTGTTGCTGTTATTTCAAAAGAAAGATATGGTGTTTATATGGGCATTATTAACATGATGATTGTGATCCCAATGATTATTCAAAACTTGTCATTTGGTTATATTTTGAAAAACTTCTTAGATAACGATCCTCGTCAAGCGATAAGTTTTGCAGGAGTATTGTTAGTGATTGCTGCTATCTGTACATTATTAATTAAAATTAAAAAGACAAAATTAAGTGAATAATACAATAAATAATAATATGGATGAAATAGACATCCTTTGTGTTGGTGAAGTTCTTGTAGATTTTATTGGTCATCAAGAAGGTGTGCTTATTAATGGAACTAGAGATTATCATAGGTATTTAGGAGGTTCACCTACTAATGTTGCTATGAATTCAAAGCGATTAGGTTTGAATACGATTATGGTTGCAACTGTAGGGAACGATGGTTTTGGGTCCTATATTACGGAACGATTAACGAGTGTTGGTGTGAATACAAATCATCTTAACGTTCTTGATGACAAAGCGACTAGTGTGATTTTTGTTTCAAGATCCGAGGGCACACCAGATTTTATTCCTTATCGTTCAGCAGATTGTTGTATTTATGAAGAACAAATTTCTAAGGAAATATTATCTCGTACAAAGATATTTCATACCACCTGTTTTGCATTAAGTAAAAATCCTGCACAGAAAACAATCTTAAAGAAAGCACAAGAAGCACACGATTTAGGATGTAAGTTAAGTATCGATGTTAACTATGCAAGAAAGCTTTGGAAAAGTCAAAAGAAGGCTTTTAAAGTAATCAAAACCTATTGTCAGTTTAATCCATTAATAAAAATTAGTGAAGACGATATGTTGCGTCTTTTTGAGAAGGAACTTCCTCATGAAGAAATATTTGAATTTTTTCACCATCAAGGTGTAGATACAGTTTGCTTAACTTTAGGCAGCAAAGGGGTGAAATTATCCCAAAAAGGGAAAGAAGTAATAGAAATGCCCGCAATAAAAATTGACAAAGTTATGGACTCTACCGGAGCAGGTGATGCTTTTTGGTCTGGATTTTTATTTGCTTATATAAAAGAAAAATCAATTAATGAATGTTTGGATATCGCTTTAAAATTAGCAGCTTTAAAACTGCAAAATGTAGGGCGATTACCGGATAACATCAATATCCTCTCTAAACTTTTATAAAATACAATGCAACAAAATAATTTAAAAATCAGTAATGGCGTAATGCTCAATGTATATCCAGATAGTATTGGAGAAAAATTTAGTGACACTATAGCCATGCTTAAAATGGCCGAGTTTAAAGAGGTATTTTCTTTACTATATGTTTTACCTACTTTTTTTAATAGTGATGTAGATAGAGGTTTTTCTATTATTGATTATGATATAAATAAAGATTTAGTAGACACAAAAGATTTAATGGACTTGACTGAACTCCATATAAAATTGAAGTTTGATATAGTGTTAAATCATCTTTCTGTAGCTTCTCCGCAGTTTAAGGATATGCTGAAATATGGAAACGAATCTAAATTTAAAGATTTTTTCATCAATTGGAATGAGTTCTGGGAAGGAAATGGGGTTAAAAATGAAGATGGAATTGTAATCCCAAAACCAGAGTTTCTGCATAAATTATTCATGAGAAAGTCAGGTTTGCCCATATTGAAAGTCCGTTTTCCGGATGGTACAGAACAGCCTTATTGGAATACTTTTTATCAACAAATAACCTACAATCCGATTACTATAGCAGATTTACAAAATGTAAAAGGATTAACAGAAGCGCAAAGATTATTTATTGTAGTCGTAATTAATACAGCAATTAATAATAATCAAGATTTTTCTACAATTGATTTTGAAGATTGTACTCCCTTTAAAGCGGAAATTTTACAAATTGTAGAACAAAAGCGTTCCTATTTAGGACAAATGGATGTTAATGCTGCATCGCCTTTAGTATGGGATTTTTATGAAGAGACACTAAAGAAATTAAATGGTTATGGTT
>JBJOQF010000055.1:0-9176 GCA_046050185.1 Bacteroidota bacterium | reverse complement strand
TAAATCTTCAAAGGTTTCATGAGCTCTTATTAAGTGTCCTTCGCCTTTCATCCATAATACTTCAGCTGGTTTGTATCTTGAATTATAATTAGATGCCATAGAGAAGCAATATGCTCCAGCATTTCTAAAACATAAAATATCACCTTCTTTTATTTCGGAGATTCTTCTATTATTTGCAAATGTATCGGTTTCACAAATGTATCCAACAACTGAATAAAAACGCTCTTTCCCTTTAGGGTGTGATATGTTTTCAATATGATGTTGCGAACCGTAAAACATTGGTCTTATTAAGTGATTAAAGCCACTATCTATTCCTGCAAAAACTGTTGAAGTAGTTTGTTTAACCACATTAACCTTAGCTAAAAAGAAGCCTGCTTCACTCACCAAAAATTTACCAGGTTCAAATATCAATGTTAATTCTTTACCATATTCAGCACAAAAAGCATTGAATCTTTTTGAAAGTTTTTTGCCTAATTCTTCAATATCGGTTTCAATATCATCTTTTTTATAGGGTACTTTAAATCCACTTCCAAAGTCTAAAAATTCAAGATTCTTGAAGTTTTTTGCGGCATCAAATAAGATTTCCGCGGCATATAAAAATACTTCTATGTCAAGAATATCAGAACCAGTATGCATGTGGATACCTACAATATTCATTTTTGTATTTTCAACAATACGAACTAAATGTGGTAATTGATGAACTGAAATACCAAATTTACTATCAATATGACCAACAGAAATATTTGCATTTCCACCTGCCATTACGTGAGGATTTATTCTAATACATACAGGGACGTTTGGATATTTTGTGCCAAATTGCTCTAAAATGGATAAATTATCTATGTTGATTTGTACTCCTAAAGCAGCAACTTCTTCAATTTCTTCAAGAGAAACCCCATTAGGTGTATAGAATATTTTTTCAGGGTCATATCCCGCATGAAGTCCTAACAACACTTCTTGAATGGAAACAGTATCTAAACCAGATCCCATTTCTTTTAGTAATTGAAGTATGGCTATATTTGAAAGTGCCTTCATTGCATAATTGATGCGTAACTTATCTACTTTTGAAAAAGCTTTTGTTAATCTATTGTATTGAGATTGTATTTTTTCAGCATCATAAACATATAATGGGCTGCCGAATTGCTCTGCTAATTGTAATAAGTCTTTTCCTTGCATTTTGATTGTATTTTTAAGCAAATTTATTATTCTTTATCAATACAAACAAATAAAAAAAGAAGTTTTAACAAATTGTAACAAAATGTTATTATTGCAACATTTGGTGTAATTTTTTTATTTTTTATAACTTTTATAAAAATAAAAATCCCTTGATAAAATAATTATCAAGGGATTTTGTAAAATGATTTTTTTATTATAAACTAGGCAAATCACCATTACCTTTAGTAGGTAAATTTGTGAACCCCATTAAATAATTATCTACTTCTCTAGCTGCTTCACGACCTTCAGATATTGCCCAAACAATTAGGGATTGTCCTCTTCTCATGTCACCGGCAGTAAATATATGTGGAATATTTGTTTGGTAATTAGTTGCTTTGTAGTTGCTTCTAAAATCTACTTCCAATCCTAATTGATCACTTAATGTTTTTTCAGGACCTGTAAACCCTAGAGCTAATAAAGCTAAATCACAAGGCCAAATTTTTTCTGACCCTTCTTTTTCTATTAATTCTGGTCTTTGTCCTGGTGTCATTTTCCATTCTACTTCAACAGTTTTCAATCCAGTTAATTCTCCTTTTTCATTAGAAATGAATTCTTTGGTGTTGATTAACCAGTTTCTATCACAACCTTCCTCATGAGAAGATGAAGTTTTTAATTGTAATGGCCAAAAAGGCCAAGGAGTAGTTTCACTTCTCCCAACTGGTGGTTTTGGTAAAATCTCAAAATTAGTAACCGATTTAGCACCATGTCTGTTTGAAGTTCCAACACAATCAGACCCTGTATCTCCACCACCAATAACAATAACATCTTTACCGGTTGCTTTGATTTGATCCGGAATTGATTCTCCGTATAATACTTTAGTTTGTTGTGTTAAAAAGTCCATTGCTTGAATAACTCCTTTGCTTTCAATCCCTTTTGTTGGTAAGCTTCTTCTTTCAGTTGCACCACCACATAATACGATTGAATCAAAAGAATTTAATTCTTCAACACTGAAATTTACACCAACGTTTACATTGGTTTTAAATACAATTCCTTCGGCTTCTAAAATTGCAACACGTCTGTCGATAATTCCTTTTTCTAATTTGAAATTAGGAATACCATATCGCAATAAACCACCTATTGCATTATCTCTCTCAAAAACGGTAACGGTATGTCCTGCACGATTTAATTGTTGTGCAGCCGCTAAACCAGCAGGACCAGAACCTATTACAGCTACTGTTTTTCCTGTTCTTGTCGCTGGAATTTGTGGTTTTATCCATCCTTCCGTGAAACCTCTTTCGATAATATTTTTTTCAATATTTTCTATAGCTACTGGTTCACTGATAATACCCAAAACACATGATTTTTCACATGGAGCAGGACATAATCTTCCAGTAAATTCAGGGAAATTATTTGTTGATTGCAAAATCTCCAATGCACTTTCCCATTCTTCTTGATGTACCATGTCATTAAAATCAGGAATTAAATTTCCTAACGGACAAGCACTGTGGCAAAAAGGAATACCACAATCCATACATCTTGATCCTTGTTCTTTTATTTTATCTTTTGCTAACGGAATTGTAAACTCATTATAGTTTGATACACGTTCTACAACAGCTATATTATTTTCGTCAGTTCTATTATATTCTTTAAATCCACCTATCTTACCCATGACTATGCTATTAGTTCTTCTATTTGCTTTTCTTCTGCTAATCTTTTCAATGCTTTTTTGTAATCTGTTGGCATTATTTTAATAAAGTTTTTTTGTTGATTTTCCCAATCACCCAAAATTCTTTTTGCCAATGGACTATTGGTATACATAGAATGATTTCTAATTAAACGTCTTAGTTTAGTTATGTCATCTTCTTCTAATGTTTCAAAAGCAACCATCTCCATATTACACACAGTATCGTCGAATTTTTTATTTGGATCAAAAACATAAGCAATACCACCACTCATACCAGCTGCGAAATTTCTTCCAGTTTTTCCTAGAACCACTACAGTTCCACCAGTCATATATTCGCATCCATGATCTCCAATTCCTTCAACAATTGCTGTTGCACCGGAATTTCTAACACAGAAACGTTCTCCAGCCATACCGTTGATGTACGCCTCACCAGTAATTGCTCCGTAAAGCGCAACGTTACCAATGATAATGTTTTCTTCTGGTTTGAATGTTGCTGTAGGAGGAACTTTGATAATTAATTTACCGCCTGAAAGCCCTTTTCCTAGGTAATCATTACAGTTTCCGTGAATTTTGAATGATAAACCATTGGTTGCAAAAGCACCAAAACTTTGTCCTGCCGAACCTTCAAAATCAACTAAGATAGTGTCTTCAGGTAAACCTTGTGCACCATATATTTTTGAAATTTCATTACTTAATATTGCTCCAACTGAACGATCTGTATTTTTGATATCAAAAGTTACTCTTGTTTTTTCTTTTCTATAAATAGAAGGAATAGCAGCTTTTATAATTTCAAAATCAAGTACATTATCTAAAGCATGATCTTGTGTAGTTGTATTATGATTTGGAACTACTTTAGCTTTTTCTGGTTTATATAAAATAGTAGATAAATCTAATCCACTTGCTTTATAATGTTTGATAGCTTTGTTGACATTCAATTTTTGAGATTGTCCCACCATTTCTTTTAGTGTTCTATACCCTAGTTGGGCCATTATCTCTCTTAACTCTTCTGCAATAAAATACATGAAGTTAATGATGTGTTCTGGTGTTCCTTTGAAATTTTTTCTCAATTCAGGATCCTGTGTAGCAATACCAACTGGACATGTATTCAAGTGACAAGCTCTCATCATAATACAACCGGAAGCTACTAAAGGTGCTGTTGCAAAACCAAATTCTTCAGCTCCAAGTAATGCAGCAATAGCTACATCACGCCCTGTTTTCAATTGTCCGTCACATTCTAAAACCACACGACTTCTTAAATCATTTAAGATTAAAGTTTGTTGTGCTTCAGCAAGTCCAAGTTCCCAAGGAATACCTGTATGTTGTAATGAAGTTAATGGTGCAGCACCAGTTCCTCCATCATATCCAGAAATTAAGATTACATCGGCTTTTGCTTTAGCAACACCTGCGGCGATTGTTCCAACACCAACTTCTGAAACCAATTTAACATTGACACGAGCTTCACGATTGGCATTTTTCAAATCAAATATTAATTGTGATAAATCCTCAATAGAATAAATATCGTGATGCGGTGGAGGAGAAATAAGACCAACATAAGGTGTTGAATTTCTTGTTTCTGCAATCCAAGGCACTACTTTTTCGCCTGGTAATTGACCACCTTCTCCAGGTTTAGCTCCTTGAGCCATTTTGATTTGAATTTCTTTGGCATTCGTCAAATAATTGATTGAAACACCAAATCTTCCTGAAGCAACTTGTTTAATAGCACTATTTCTAGAATCACCATTTAAGTCTTTTTGGAAACGTTTAGGATCTTCTCCACCTTCTCCAGAATTACTTTTTCCGCCAATTCTATTCATGGCAATTGCCAAGTTTTCGTGAGCTTCTTGACTGATAGATCCATAAGACATGGCTCCAGTTTTGAATTTTTTTACAATTTCTGTCCAAGGTTCTACTTCATCAATAGAAATTGGATCTAAATTGTTAAATTCAAATAAACCTCTAATAGTCATTAAGTTTTTACTTTGGTCATTGACCATATTAGAGTATTCTTTATAACTTTCAGGGCTATTTAATCGTACAGCTTGTTGTAATTTTGAAATAGTAGTTGGGTTAAACATGTGTTTTTCACCCGCTCTTCTCCATCTGTAAATACCTCCTATTTCTAAAGGCAACAGGTTTGCAATTTTTGATTTTGGAAAAGCATTTTGATATCTTTTCTTAATTTCTCTTTCGATTTCATTCAATCCAATACCTTCAATTCTAGAAGGTGTATATGGAAAATATTTAGAAGAAAAAGTTTTGTTTAAACCTAAAATTTCAAAAATTTGGGCTGCTCTATACGAATGTAAAGTTGAGATACCAATCTTATTCATTATTTTAAGTATCCCTTTTGCAATCGCTTTGTTGTAATTTTTAATTGCATAATCAGCTTTTACACCAGTGATAAAACCTTGATTTACTTGGTCATGAATGATTTCATTAACCATGTAAGGATTTATAGCGCTCGCTCCATAACCAAATAATAAAGCAAAATGGTGTGGTTCTCGTGGTTCAGCAGATTCGATTATAATTCCAAATTTCGAACGAACTTTTAGAATGTTTAAAGAATGGTGAATGTAAGAACACGCTAATAACATAGGTATTGGGGCCATTTTCTCGTCTACTCCTCTATCTGAAAGAATTACGATATTACAACCTTCTGATACGGCTTTGAATGTAGCTTGTACACATTTTTCTAAAGCACGCTCTAAACCATTTACTCCTTTTTCGATTTTATATAATGTAGAAATAGTTACTGATTTAAAATCAGTATGATCTATATTTCTAATTTTATCTAAATCTTCGTTTGAGATAACTGGATTTTGAATTTTTATTTTTTTACAATGTGAATCATTAATGTCAAAAACATTCGCATCTCCACCTATTGCTAAGCTTGTATCAGTAATTATTTCTTCACGAATACCGTCCAATGGCGGATTGGTAACTTGAGCAAATAATTGTTTGAAATAGTTATATAAAAGTTGTGGTTGATCTGATAATACAGCAAGAGGGGTATCATTACCCATAGAACTTAATGCTTCGTTACCTTGAGCACCCATTGGGTTTATGATGGTTTTTAAATCCTCGATTGTGTAACCAAATAGACGTTGTCTAGTTTCAAAATCAATACTTTCGGTTGGAATTGGATTGTTTGTATAAGGAATTTTTGCTAATTGTAATAAGTTGTTATTAAGCCATTCTCTATAAGGACGTTTAGTTACTACTGCATGTTTGATTTCCTCATCTTCAATTATACGCCCTTCGTTCATGTCTACTAGGAACATTTTTCCAGGTTCTAAACGACCATGTTGCACCACATCTTCCGGTTTAATGTCTAGAACACCAATTTCTGAAGACATAATTACGAAACCGCTTTTTGTAAGTGTATAACGAGATGGTCTCAAACCATTTCTATCTAATAAAGCACCAATAACATTACCATCTGTAAAAGGAATAGAAGCTGGACCATCCCAAGGTTCCATTATACATGCATTATATTCATAAAATGCTTTTTTCTCTTCAGACATGGTTTGGTGTTTTTCCCAAGCTTCAGGAACTACCATCATCATTGCTTCTGGTAATGAACGTCCAGTCATCAATAATAATTCGACAACCATATCCATAGAAGCTGAATCCGATTTTCCTTCTAATATAATAGGAAATAATTTTTTCAAATCATCACCAAAAATATCACTTTGCATCAATTCTTCACGAGCACGCATTCTGCTGATGTTACCGCGAAGTGTATTGATTTCACCATTATGACACATGTATCTAAATGGTTGTGCTAATTCCCATGAAGGGAATGTGTTAGTTGAAAATCGTTGGTGAACTAAAGCTAATCTAGTCACTAAATCAGTATCAGTTAAATCAGTATAGTAACGGCTAATGTCTTCCGGCATCAACAAACCTTTATATATAATTGTAGTCGTTGAAAAACTAGAAAAATAGAACATGTGACTTTCTGAAGTTCTTGAATTTCGTATAGTATGTTCTGCAATTTTTCTTGCAGCAAACATTTTGGCGTTAAATTGTTGTTCTGTAAGATCCAATCCGTTTTTACCAACAAATACTTGTTTTACGGTTGGTTCTTTTTCAGCTGCAATCTGTCCTAAATTAGAAATATCTACAGGAACATCTCTCCATCCTAGAATTTCTAAATTTTGATTGCGTATAGAATCCTCAAAAGTTGTTTTGCAAAAAGTTACTTGGTTTGTGCTTTTTGGCATAAAAACCATTCCTACTGCATATTGTCTTGCTTCTGGGATTTCAAAATCACATACTTTTTTGAAAAATATATGCGGAATATCAAATAAGATTCCTGCACCATCTCCTGTTCTTCCATCTGCACTTACAGCTCCACGATGTTCTAACTTTATTAAGATATCGAGTGCTTTATGGATAATATCGTTAGACTTAATTCCATTCAAATTACAAATAAATCCTGCGCCACAATTATCATGTTCAAATTCGGGCAAATAAAGGCCTTGTTCTTTAACTTTCATGCTTAATATTTTTTTTACAAAATTAAAGATTTAGTAACATATAATGAGTGTAAAAGCTAAATTGGACGTATTTTTACAGTAATAGTAGAAAAAGGTGCGATAAATCACAATAATTGTATTTAAATACATTTCAATTGATTTTTCTATAAAAAGAAAACCGATTAAATGAATTTAATTGAATAATTTTGAAAGAATAATTTTACTGAAGATTTTTGTTTTAGAATTATAACAAAATATTGGGTATTTTTTATATTTTTTTCTTCACTTAATGGTTAGCTTTAAAGATACAAATTTAGACGCTACATTTAATAAAAAAAAATAGCAGTTAAGTTTAATTTTGCTATTTTTGTGCCACTTTTATTCTGAAATAAATTCAGAATCCAGACAAATTCTATATTATGAACATACACGAATATCAAGGAAAAGAGATTTTAGCTAGCTACGGAGTTCGCATACAACGCGGAATCGTTGCTAATAGTCCAGTAGAAGCAGTTGCTGCTGCAAAACAATTAACTACAGAAACTGGTACAAGCTGGTATGTAGTAAAAGCCCAAGTTCATGCAGGTGGACGTGGTAAAGGTGGAGGAGTTAAGCTTGCCAAAAATTTACAACAAGTGGAAGAAATTGCAGAACAAATCATTGGAATGCAATTGGTAACGCCTCAAACTTCTGCTGAAGGTAAAAAAGTGCATAAAGTTTTAATCGCTGAAGATGTTTATTATCCAGGAGAAAGTGAAACGTCTGAGTTTTATGTTTCTGTTTTATTGAATAGAGCTACAGGTCGTAACATGATTATGTATTCTACCGAAGGTGGAATGGATATTGAAGAAGTTGCTGAACATACACCTCATTTAATTTTTACTGAAGAAATTGATCCATCCGTTGGATTGCAAGGTTTTCAAGCAAGAAGAATTGCTTTTAACTTAGGCCTTTCAGGAAATGCTTTCAAAGAAATGGTGAAATTCATCGATTCATTATACAATGCTTATATTGGTTCTGATGCTTCGATGTTTGAAATCAATCCTGTTTTAAAAACATCAGATGATAAAATTTTGGCTGTAGATGCTAAAGTTAATATTGATGATAATGCTTTATACAGACAAAAGAAATATGCTGATATGCGTGACGTTCGTGAGGAAAACCCAATCGAAGTTGAAGCAAAAGAAGTAGGTTTAAACTATGTTGATCTTGACGGTACTGTTGGCTGTATGGTGAACGGAGCTGGTTTGGCTATGGCAACTATGGATTTAATCAAGTATGCAGGTTTTGAGCCTGCTAACTTCCTTGACGTAGGTGGAACTGCTGATGCAAAACGTGTTGAAACGGCTTTCCGTATTATCTTAAAAGACCAAAACGTAAAAGCAATTTTAATTAATATTTTTGGAGGTATTGTTCGTTGTGACCGTGTGGCGCAAGGAGTTGTTGATGCTTACAAAAATATGGGGGATGCAATAAAGGTGCCTATCATTGTGCGTTTACAAGGTACTAATGCCGCTATTGCAAAAGAATTAATTGATAATTCAGGAATGCCAATTTTATCTGCTGTTGAATTTCAAGAAGCTGCAGATCAAGTACAAGCAGCACTTTCTTAATTAGAAATAGTTATATAGTAAAGAAATCCTGAGTGAAGACTCAGGATTTTTTTTGCAATATACTTTTATTACAATCCCTATTTAAATGGAGTTTTTAATGGCTATAAACAAAAGAATCACGCTTATAAATTAAAAGTATCATAAGAATTACATTTAATGTAGGGTATGGAATACCTTTACATTACAAAACTTAATTGTTATAGGTTTTACTTAATTCCTTTTAAAGATATGAAACTTCATTTG
>JBJOQF010000054.1:0-3057 GCA_046050185.1 Bacteroidota bacterium | reverse complement strand
GTTCCATCGATCCAATTGTAGTCCACCGATAGGGATGGTTCTTGAACATGTTTTCTTTTACGGCGCCAATAATATTCCCATAAGGCTGATTGTCGTAGCGGCTTCTTTTCTCTTCTTTTATTACTCCGTTTTGAGTGTCAACGCCAATTTGATTGATTACAGGATGCATTAATCTTTCGGATTCCATCCAAAGTGCCAATTCTAAATTGTTTGATGGGAATACTTCGTAATAATAGGTACGGTCATCAGAGGTGTTGGCGTTATTGATTCCGCCATTTGAAGTGACGATTTTGAACCATTCGCCACGTTTAATATTTTCCGTTCCTTCGAATAAAAGATGTTCAAAAAAATGCGCAAATCCTGTTCTGTCTGGTGTTTCATCTTTCGAGCCTACATGATACATTACAGAAGTCACCACAACTGGCGCTGATGGATCGTTATGTAATATGACATGCATGCCATTATCTAAATCATATTCTTCGAAAGCTATTTTTTGAGCCGAAGCTATTCCTCCAAGCATAAGTGCGGTACTTAACATTAGTATTAATTTTTTCATACGGGTTAATACATTTCTATTTGTATTAGATAAAAACGAAAAATATTTATACGTCAAAAATACCTTTTTTTAATGATGATTATCTGATGAATTAAAGTTTCGGTTAATTTTAACAAATTTTGAAGGAATAAATTCTCTTTAAGAATAGATAAAGTATTGAAAAACAAAGTTTAAAATAGGAGGTAAATTTTTTTGTTTGAGGGATTGTGGGATAAATATTTAATTGTATATTTGCAACCTTAAAAATTATTAAAACAATTCAGTATGTATGCAATCGTAGAGATAGCAGGGCAACAATTCAAAGTAAGCAAAGACCTTAAGGTTTACGTTCACCGTTTGGCAAATGAAGAAGGATCGAAAGTTTCTTTCGACAAAGTTTATTTGTTAGATGATAACGGTACAATCACAATAGGCGCCCCAGCTATAGAAGGTGCTTCAGTAGAAGCTAAAGTGTTACAACACTTAAAAGGAGATAAAGTTATCGTTTTCAAAAAGAAAAGAAGAAAAGGATACAAAAAAAGAAACGGTCACAGACAATATCTTACTCAAATTGTAATTGAAGGTATTACTGGTGTTGGTGCTAAGAAAGCAGCTCCTAAAAAAGCAGCAGTTGAAGCAACTACAGAAGAAGTAGAAGCTCCTAAGAAAAAGGTAGCTAAAGCTAAAAAAGAAGATACACAAGAATAATAACAAAATAAAACTAATACGTCATGGCTCACAAGAAAGGTGTCGGTAGTTCTAAGAATGGTAGAGAATCAGAATCAAAACGTTTAGGTGTTAAGATTTTTGGTGGTCAAGCTGCTATTGCTGGGAACATCATCGTAAGACAAAGAGGTTCAAAACATAATCCAGGTGCAAATGTTTACATCAGTAAAGATCACACCCTACACGCAAGAGTAGATGGAGTTGTTTTCTTCCAAAAGAAAAGAGATAACAAATCTTATGTTTCTATCCTTCCATTCGAAGTTGAAGCATAATTGATTTTCTCAATTATTTAAAAACCCGTTTCGAAAGAAACGGGTTTTTTTTTGATACATAGTATGAAAATTAATTTGTTTATTGTGTAGATTTCTAACGAGATTTTACTCTTTCAGCTTCTGAAGTATGTTGTTTATTCTACTTTTTCTTTTTGTCCAAACCTGATGCAATAGGTAAATTTGAACAGGAATAATAAGAGAAATAAATCCTAAGGAGAACAGTTTTTCTTTTGTAAATGCTATGGTTGAGATAAAGTAGCCCAAGAGTATTGCAATGGCAAGTACCCGCGTAGCTATAGAAATAACAGCATAGTTTTTGATTTTGATCTGGTAATTTTTTAGTGATTCAAGAATGGTCTCCCCATTTATCGGGTTGCTTATGATCTGAAATCCCAATACATTATGTATCAGTACGAAAATAACCGATACCACAAGCAGGACGTTCCAAAGAGGGGATTTTAAGTGTCCATCAAAAATATTGTAATATACCGCTAGGAAAATAGCCCAAAGAACGGTTTCTGTTAGCAGTTGTATTCTGATGCCTTTTAATACAGAATGGTTGTTTTCAAGAATCATTTTTTGAATGTTTTCTTTGCTCAATAGTGCTTTCCCTGCATTTTGATACTCTGATTTTAAGTTTTCTAGTTCCATAATTATGTATTTAAAATTACTTTTAGTTTTTTCTTAATTCTGTTCAAACGAACTCCTATATTGTTTTCTGAAATCCCAACGATTTCTGCAATTTCGACATAGCTTAAATCGTCTAGGTAAAGTGCAATAAGTGCTCTTTCGTCTTCACTCAGTTGGCGAATGGCTGAAAATAGAAGTTCCTCTCGCCAAGGTTCTGCGACTTCCGGGAGGATGTTTTTCTCAGGAAGAGCATCAGAATACAGTAGTTTAACTTTGGGTTTTCTGAATGATGCCATGGCTGTGTTTAATCCTATACGATACATCCAGGTCGATACTTTAGACTTGCCTTGAAATTTAGGATAGGATTTCCAAAGTTGATAGATTATCTCCTGAAAAAGATCTTCCTGGTCTTCGGGAGTATCCCTATACATTCGACAAATCTTATGAATCAATGCCTGATGGGGGAATATTTCGTCTGTAAATTGATCTTTCATAATTGATTGTTTACTTTCTTCATAATTTATATTTTACCCATTGGTTGATAAAAAGATGAAAAACTTACAGTAGTAGCTTTTTTTGTTTTAAAATTAATATTAAAACAAACAATGGCACAGCCCTTTATTCAGGCTAATGTAAAGAAATAAAAAAACCCTCGCATCACTGCAAGGGTTTTAAGTCTAAAATCATAAATTGTCAAGCAACAATTTAAAATCCTCTAGTATCTGTAATATTCTGGTTTGAATGGACCTTCAACTGGAACTCCAATATATTCTGCTTGATCAACACGTAAAGTTTCTAATTCAACGCCTAATTTAGCTAAGTGTAACATTGCTACTTTCTCATCAAGGTGTTTTGGTAACATATATACGTCATTGTTGTATGCCGCGCTGTTTT
>JBJOQF010000053.1:0-3736 GCA_046050185.1 Bacteroidota bacterium | reverse complement strand
TGTCAAGATGCAACAGCTCAAATGGCATTATTGCAATTTATGCATGCAGGAAAGAAAACGGTTGCAGTTCCTACAACGGTTCACTGTGATCATTTGATTTTGGCTAAAAATGGAGCTGAATTTGATTTAGCTGCAGCAAATAAACAATCTAAAGAGGTTTTTGATTTTCTTTCTTCAGTATCTGATAAATACGGAATTGGTTTTTGGAAACCAGGTTCAGGAATAATTCACCAAATCGTTTTGGAGAATTATGCATTCCCTGGAGGCCTTATGATTGGTACTGATTCACATACTGTAAATGCAGGTGGATTAGGAATGCTGGCTATTGGTGTTGGTGGAGCTGATGCAGTAGATGTAATGTCAGGAATGTCTTGGGAATTAAAATTTCCTAAATTAATAGGGGTAAAATTGACTGGAAAACTTTCTGGTTGGACGGCACCAAAAGATGTAATCCTTAAAGTAGCCGATATTCTTACCGTAAAAGGAGGAACTGGTGCTATTGTTGAATACTTTGGTGAAGGTGCTACTTCAATGTCTTGTACCGGAAAAGGAACTATCTGTAATATGGGAGCCGAAATTGGTGCTACCACTTCTACATTTGGTTATGACGAGTCTATGAGAAGATACCTTTCTGCAACAGGTCGTCAAGACGTAGTAGATGCCGCTGATAAAGTAGCTTCTTACTTAACTGCTGACCCAGAAGTGTATGCAAATCCTGAAACGTATTTTGACCAACTAATCGAAATTAATCTTTCAGAATTAGAGCCACATATTAATGGTCCTTTTACTCCAGACAGAGGAACTCCAGTTTCTAAAATGAAAGAAGAAGCTGCCGCAAACGGATGGCCAATTAAAGTAGAATGGGGATTAATCGGTTCTTGTACAAACTCTTCTTACGAAGATATGGCGCGTGCAGCGTCTATCGTAAATCAAGCAGTTGAATTAGGAATTAGCCCAAAAGCGGAGTTTGGGATCAATCCAGGTTCTGAGCAAATTAGATACACTATCGAAAGAGACGGAATCATCGCTACTTTCGAAAAAATGGGGACTAAAGTATTTACCAATGCTTGTGGACCTTGTATCGGACAATGGGATAGAGCAGGAGCCGATAAAGGTGAGAAAAACACTATTGTGCATTCTTTCAATCGTAACTTTTCTAAACGTGCGGATGGTAACCCAAATACTCATGCTTTTGTAACGTCTCCAGAAATGGTTGCTGCATTAGCCATTTCAGGTCGTTTGGATTTCAATCCATTGACGGATACTTTGATCAATGATAATGGTGAAGAAGTAAAATTAACCGCTCCTTTTGGTGATGAATTGCCTAAAAAAGGATTTGCTGTAGAAGATGCAGGTTTTCAAGCGCCAGCTGCTGATGGATCAGGAGTTCAAATCGTAGTTAGCCCAACATCAGATCGTTTGCAATTATTAGCACCATTTCAACCCTGGGACGGTAAAAATATTTCAGGAGCTAAATTATTGATTAAAGCTTTTGGGAAATGTACTACTGACCACATTTCTATGGCTGGTCCATGGTTGCGTTTTCGTGGTCACTTAGATAATATTTCTAACAATATGTTGATAGGAGCAGTTAATGCATTTACAGATAAAACTAATTCGGTTAAAAATCAATTGACTGGTATCTATGATGCCGTTCCTGCAGTTGCACGTGCTTACAAAGCAGCCGGAGTTCCGTCTATTGTTGTGGGAGATCACAATTATGGAGAAGGATCTTCTCGTGAACATGCAGCTATGGAACCTCGTTTTCTAGGTGTTAAAGCAGTATTAGTAAAATCATTTGCTCGTATCCACGAAACAAACCTTAAAAAACAAGGTCTTTTAGGATTGACATTTGCTAACGAATCTGATTACGATAAAATCAAAGAGGATGACACCATCAACTTTACAGATTTAGTAGATTTTGCTCCAGGAAAACCTTTAACATTAGAGTTCGTTCACGCTGATGGAACTAAAGATGTTATCTTGGCAAATCATACGTATAACGAAGGCCAAATAGGTTGGTTCGTAGCAGGTTCAGCATTAAACTTAATTGCTGCTGCTAGTAACGCATAAGTATTAAAATATTTTATATTCAAAACTCTCAAGGCGACTTGGGAGTTTTTTTTGTTTTTGTGAGGTTTTTTTCTAAGAACATTTTTTATCTTAAGTTGTGTTTTCATAGTTAAAATATTGATAATAAGATAGTTGGTATTTAAATTGATTGTGCTATTTTGTATCTTTAGTTGGTATTAATTTTAAATTTAATTATGATGAGAATGTTAGTTAATGTTATCTTTCCTATTGAGCCTTTTAACTCAATGACTAGAAATGGTACAGCTGGCGAAATTATCAGTCGAGTGATTGATGATATTAAACCAGAGAGTATTTATTTTTCTGAACAAGACGGTAATCGAGGTGCAGTTATGGTAGTTGAAGTTCCTGATGCTTCCGCTATTCCATCTATTGCTGAACCTTGGTTTTTAAATTTTGAAGCCAATTGCGAGTTTAGGATTGCAATGACTCCAGATGATTTAATGCGGGCTAATCTCAGTAAACTTGCAGAAAAATGGCATGATGTGCATGTAATGTAAAGAAAGTGAAAGAACTAAAAGCACCACTTCATATAAAAATGAGGTGGTTTTTTTTTTGAGCTATTTCCTGCTGACCGCTTCAAGCTTTTTCATGGAATTGCTTTTTTTCAAGGATATAAAAGGAGCTTTTTGGCTACCCTCTCCTTTGGAGAGGAGCTGGGGGTGAGGATTGGTCGCTCTTTTTTCTCAGGAAAAAAATGCAATTCCATCTCAAAAAGCTTTCCACTTTCATCAGGGCTAAATAACAGGGAGACAATTTTTTTTGGATTTTATAATTTGTCAAAAAAGGAAGAATCGATATTTTTTTATAAAAAATGGAATTTTTTGTTCTAAAAAGTCCTAAAAAATGCTGAAAAATAGGCAATTTCTTTTTTTTACACGTTAAAATCAAAAAAAAACATTGTTATTTAAGTTTTATAACTTAAATTAGCTTTTTTGTAGATAAATTTTTAGCGGAGCTTTTTTTTTGATTGTAAATACAAATCATCACTCCTCAGAATGTTTATTTTCAGCGCAACAATACATTTAAAATTGTACTGCGTTTCTGTTTAAGTTGCTTTTGCAATTCGAACAAAAAATCAATTAGATTTTATAACAAAAATATTCTTGCCCTCTTTTTTGAAAAGAGATGCCATTTTTTTATGAATTTTTAAAAATAAAAAATAGTTGAAAATAACCCGAGCGAGATTTAATAATTATATCCCGAAATTGCTCAGGAGAATAAAAGTGGGGTAAGTAATTTGAAATAAATGAATATGAGTTTAAGATTAATTGTAACATTGTTTTTATTGAATAGTATTGTCCTTTTTTCTCAGGAAAGTACCAGGAAACATACCATCGTAAAAGGAGAAACCATTTCGAGTATTGCAGAGAAATATGATGTAAAACAAAGTGAAATCTATAAACTAAATCCAAAAGCCAAAAATCTATTAAAACTCAATTCAGTATTATTAATTCCTGTTACCGTCCCAAAAAACACTAATGCCAAATCTAAGATTGCAACAAATTATACAGAGAAAGAACACGAAGTACTTGCCAAAGAAACACTTTACGGAATCGCAAGACAATACGGAATAACAGTAAAAGAATTAAATGAAGCCAATCCTACATTAGAAACTTCAGGATTAAAAATAGGTCAAAAAATT
>JBJOQF010000052.1:0-7408 GCA_046050185.1 Bacteroidota bacterium | reverse complement strand
GAACCATACAAGAACCGATAAATCCAAGATCTACTTTTTTATCTCCTCCGTAGAAAGATAGAGGTCTGATGGTATCGTGAGTATATCGTTTAGACACATCTGCATTATTCACATCAGGATCTGCAATCATAGGCTCAGCAATTTGATCAAGATCCACAACAACTTCAGCATAATACTTCGCATTTGCATCCGGTCTTAGTGCTGGTTTTTCTCCTGATTTTATCTCTGCGATTCTCTTATCAGCTATAGCAATCAATCCTTTCAACACTTGCGTAGCGTTATCCATACCCTTATCAATCATGATTTGGATTCTAGTCTTCGCAATCTCAAGTGATTCAATCAAGGTAGCATCTTCAGAAATACAGATAGAAGCTTTTGCTTTCATTTCTGCAGTCCAGTCTGTAAACGTAAATGCTTGGTCAGCGGTAAGCGTTCCAAGATGCACCTCAATAATTTTACCTTGAAATACGTTCTCTCCTCCAAACTGCTTAAGCATTTGAGCTTGTGTAGCATGGACTACGTCACGGAAATCCATATAACCCTTCATATCTCCTTTGAAAGTCACCTTCACTGATTCAGGAATTGGCATTGAAGCTTCACCAGTAGCAAGTGCAAGAGCAACTGTTCCTGAGTCAGCACCAAAAGCAACACCTTTAGACATTCTTGTATGAGAGTCACCACCGATGATGATAGCCCACTCGTTTACAGTAATATCATTAAGTACTTTGTGAATTACATCAGTCATTGAGTGATAAACACCTTTCGGGTCACGAGCAGTAATCAAACCGAAGTCGTTCATAAATTTCATCAATCTAGGGATATTTGCCTTAGATTTATTATCCCAAACTGAAGCAGTATGACAACCTGATTGGTAAGCACCGTCAACAATTGGAGAAATCACGGTAGCAGCCATAGACTCTAATTCCTGGGAAGTCATCAAACCAGTTGTATCTTGCGAACCAACAATATTTACGGTAACACGAACATCTGAACCAGCGTGTAAAACTTTACCTGGAGTTGTTCCAACAGCATTTTTATTAAATATTTTTTCTACTGCCGTAAGACCTTGTCCTTCAATAGAAACTTCTTTTGATGGAGCATATACAGGTATAATATCAATACCTAGAACCTTTGAAGCAAATGTTTGTAATTTTTTTCCAAATACAATAGCATAAGAACCCCCAGCTTTTATAAACTCAATTTTCTGAGGCGTAAATGCCTTAGCAATATCTATCAATTCTTTATCTCCGTTATAAAGTTTCTTTGTTTTAGTATTAATTGTAAGAACAGTACCAGTAGCTACAGAATAAACTTCTTCTAAAACAGGATCACCACTTTCATTACGAACAGCATTGCCATTTTCATCTAATTTTTTAACCCAGTTTTTAAGATCCAAACCAATACCACCTGTAACATCTACAGTGGTAAGGAAAATTGGAGAAATACCGTTTGTTCCTGCAACGATTGGAGCAAAATTCACAAATGGAACATACGGGCTTGCTTGTCTACCTGTCCAAAGAGCCACGTTATTTACACCTGACATTCTTGATGAACCTACACCCATAGTTCCTTTTTCAGCAATCAACATCACGCTTTTGTCTGGATGTAGTGCTTGAAGCGCCTTGATTTCGTCTTGCGCTTGAGGAGTAATCATACATTTACCGTGCAATTCACGATCTGAACGTGAGTGCGCTTGGTTTCCTGGAGAAAGTAAGTCAGTTGAAATATCTCCTTCACCGGCAATAAAAGTAACTACCTTAATTTCTTCTGCTATTTCAGGTAATTTAGTAAAGAACTCAGCCTTAGCATAGCTCTCTAAAATATCTTTAGCTATTTCGTTGCCGTTTTTGAAAGCTACTTCTAAACGATCTGTATCTGCCTCATAAAGAAAAACTTGTGTCTTTAAAACGGCAGCAGCATCTTTTGCAATAGCAGCAGCATTACCTAAAGCTAAATCAAGTAAAACTGCTATAGAAGTTCCACCTTTCATATGTGATAATAACTCTAAAGCAAAAGTAGGCGTAATTTCAGCAACTACTGATTGACCTAAAACGATTTCCTTTAAAAACTTAGCTTTCACATTGGCAGCAGGAGTAGTTCCTGGAACAACATTATAAATAAAGAATTTAAGAGAATCAACTCTATTTGCGTTAGCCAAATCTTTAATTTGCGCAATGATTTCGCTTAGTAATTCAGCACCATCAATCGGCTTCGGGTGAAGTCCCTGAATTTTTCGTTCTTCGATCTCCTTGATGTAATCGTTATAAATGTTCATAATGATGTCTTTTCAATGTTGTATGGCAGATTTCCTTGATTATTTCAAAATAAAAAAGCCATAATATTAGTTTTATTTATTTGTGATGCAAACTTAAGAATTAAAGATGAGAATTTAAAAAAATCAGCAAAAGATGCCATTTGAATCATAACATTTATAAATAAAATAAATATTATGTGTTTTATTGAAAAATTCTGAAAATCAGGAAGATTATTTGTACAATTACTACTTTAGAAGACAAAATCACCTTTTTATCATGATTATTTTTTCGTTTTTTTCTAAATTATAATACTAAATATGTGATATTGTAGGATTCAAAAGAAAAATTATTAGTTTATGAATAAAAACAACTCCTTAAATCAATTTATCAATAATCATTTCTTCCGTAATTCCTTCGGCATCAGCTTTGTAATTTTTGATTATCCTGTGACGCAAAATTCCGGTAGCCACCGCTATTACATCTTCAATATCCGGTGAAAATTTTCCATTGAAAGCAGCATTAGCTTTGGCAGCCAAAATTAAATTTTGCGAAGCTCTTGGTCCTGCTCCCCAATCTAAATAGTTTTTCACGAATTCATTAGACAACGGATTATCAGGACGCGTTTTGCTTACAAGCGTTACTGCGTATTCAATCACATTATCAGCGACAGGAATTCTACGAATTAACTGCTGGAAATCAATAATCTCCTGCGCCGTAAATAAAGGATTAATAGTGTTTTTTATATCCGAAGTAGTTTGTTTTACCACTTGCACTTCTTCTAAAAAAGAAGGATATTCAAGTTTTATGGCAAACATAAATCGATCTAATTGCGCTTCAGGCAAAGGATACGTTCCTTCTTGCTCAATAGGATTTTGAGTTGCCAAAACAAAATACGGCAAATCTAATTTATAATTTTCACCAGCAATAGTAACAGAACGTTCTTGCATTGCTTCTAATAATGCAGCCTGTGTTTTTGGCGGTGTTCTGTTGATTTCGTCTGCCAGAATAATATTCGAAAAAACGGGCCCTTTTATAAATTTAAATTTTCGCGTTTCATCTAATATTTCACTTCCTAAAATATCCGAAGGCATCAAATCAGGAGTAAACTGAATTCTTTTAAAATCAAGACCTAAGGCTTGTGCCAAAGTATTTACCATTAATGTTTTTGCTAATCCCGGAACACCAACTAAAAGTGCATGTCCCCCTGAAAAAATACAAAGTAAAATTTGATCAACCACCGTATCCTGACCTACAATGATTTTTGCTATTTCGTTTTTTAATTCATTTCGTTTTTGAACTAAGTTATGTATTGCTGCGACATCAGACATGTAGAATCGTATTTTTAAATTAAAAAGAGTTAGCGATATGAATTCATAAAGCTAACCCTTTTTATTTATTTTATAAAAATTATTTTTTCAACCAGTTGTTTGTAAAGACACAATCTCTGTATTCTCCAATGATTTTAACGTAGGTTTCTTTGATTTTATCATCAAACCATTTTCCGATGGCTTTAAATTGTTTTTCTTTTAATGCTAACTCTTTTATTTTCACATAATCCTTGGCGTAATCAGCTGTATGTTCGTTGATTCTATTTGTTACAGTAATTAACTTGAATTTTTTCTTTCCTTGCTCATCTTCCATGAATGGTGCAGTAATTTCTCCTTCTTTCAAATTTGAAACCTGACCGTATAAGCTAGGATCCATTTTTGTTAATTCAAAACGAGTATCCTGTGTTTTTGGATTGATTAATATACCACCGTTTGCTCTAGTTTCTTTTTCGTCAGATAATGTTCTTGCTGCTTCCGCAAAAGTTATTTCCTTGTCTTCAATTCTTTTTTTAATTAAAGTAATTTTTTCTTTCGCATCCTTCAGTGACTCTTCAGAAACAGCCGGAGTCAATAAAATATGGCGCAATTCAATTTCTTGTCCTTTTATTTTTTCTACATATATAATATGATAACCGAAATCTGTTTCAAATGGAGCAGATATTTCCCCTTCAGCAAGAGCAAAAGCGACATCTTTAAATTCCTTTACAAATGGCGTTTTACGATTCATTTTATAGTACCCGCCATTAGATCTTGAACCTGGATCCTGCGAATAAAGAACTGCTTTAGTCGCAAAACTGGAACCTTCTTGAATTTCTTTTTTGAAACTATTTAGTTTATCAATCACTTTTTGTTTTTCAACCTCCGAAACTTTAGGTGTAATAACGATTTGTGCTACTTCCATTTCTGCACCAAAAACAGGAAGATCAGCTACAGGTATAGTTTTGAAAAAATTACGAACTTCTTCAGGTGTAATTTCTACTGCCTCAACAATCTTTTTTTGCATTTCCGAAGTTAACTTTTGTTCTTTTAAAATATCAAAGAAATAAGTCCTAAACTCTTCTTCATTGTTTTTCTTGTAATACTTCACTACTTTTTCCATAGATCCTAACTGTTCTACCATATAGTTCAATCGATCATCCATCAAGCCTTTCACTTCAGAATCCGTTACTTTAACACTATCTTGTATCGCTTGATGCGCATACAATTTGTCTTCAAGTAATTTCCCTAACATTTGACACCTTGTAATGTCTTTTATTGAGTTCCCTTGACTCGATAATTCTAAATAAGATTTATCTATATCAGAATCTAATACAATATAATCCCCAACTGTAGCAATTACACCGTCAATTTTTTGTTTTTGATTGGATTGTATTTTATTAGTAGTAACAACTGCGCTATCTTTAATAACTTCTTGTGCTCTGGTAATCAAACATGAAAAAAGTAAAAGAAAAAAAGAAAGTGCAATTTTATTATTTATGAATTTCATTTGTATTTTTTTTAATGGCATTTTTTTAATTTATTTTTATCGTAAAGTATCGTTATTTCCCTGTCTTTAAATCTGTATAACTAAAAGTATATTAATTTTGGCCAAATATACACTTTAAGAATCAAGAAATGAATTGAATTTAACAATACAATTACTTTCAAATCTTTAAATTTAAAACGAACAAAAATAACAATTCAATTACATAATACAAGTTTCCTTACTAGTATTAACAAAAATTTATAAACGCATTTATTTATTATCTTATTTACTTCATAAATCATATAAAATCTGTGCTTTACAGACAAAATGAAATGGCTTAAATACAATAACAGTCTTTAATAAATTATAACTATTTAATCGGCCCCTCTTTTTTGTGTTTTTGAGTTCTACTCTTTAATATTTATTAAATATTAGATAATTCTAAAATTGATTTAAAAGCTGCCAGAATAAGACCCTCATAATTTACATAATCAATTAAGAGTATACTATTTTTTTAATTAGCATTTATAAATAGTACTTTTGCAAACTATTTATACAAATATGGGATTTTTAGAAGAAATACAACGCAGAAGAACTTTCGGGATTATCTCACATCCTGATGCCGGAAAAACAACACTTACTGAGAAACTCCTCCTTTTTGGTGGTGCTATTCAAGAAGCAGGTGCTGTAAAAAACAACAAAATTAAAAAAGGCGCTACCAGTGACTTTATGGAAATTGAACGTCAGAGAGGAATTTCGGTTTCTACTTCGGTTTTAGCGTTTAATTATAAAGACAAAAAGATAAACATTCTCGATACTCCCGGACACAAGGATTTTGCTGAAGACACTTTTAGAACTTTAACAGCTGTAGATAGTGTTATTGTTGTAATTGACGTTGCTAAAGGTGTTGAGGAACAAACGGAGAAATTAGTAGCTGTTTGTAGAATGCGAAAAATTCCAATTATTGTATTCATCAATAAATTAGACCGAGAAGGAAAAGATGCTTTTGACTTAATGGATGAAGTGGAACAAAAACTGGGTTTAACCGTTACGCCATTAAGTTTCCCAATAGGAATGGGATATGATTTTCAAGGGATTTATAATCTCTGGGAACAAAACATTAACTTATTTAGTGGAGACAGCCGCAAAAACATTGAAGAAACAATTGCTTTCTCCGATGTTAAAAATCCAGAATTAGAAAAAATAATCGGTCAAAAACCCGCTGATAAATTACGAGAAGAACTAGAATTAATAGACGAAGTATATCCAAAATTTGATCGTCAGGATTATTTAGACGGAAAATTACAACCCGTGTTTTTTGGTTCTGCTTTAAATAATTTTGGAGTAAGAGAGTTATTAGATTGTTTTGTGCAAATTGCTCCATCACCAAGACCAAAAGATTCAGAAACTCGATTAGTTGATCCAAAAGAAGAAAAAATGACTGGATTTGTTTTTAAAATCCACGCTAATATGGATCCAAAACACAGAGACCGTTTGGCCTTTATAAAAATCGTTTCCGGAACTTTTGAAAGAAACAAGCCTTATTATCACGTTCGCCAAAAAAAGAATTTAAAATTCTCTAGTCCAAATGCTTTCTTTGCTGAGAAAAAAGAAATTGTAGACATTTCCTATCCTGGCGATATTGTTGGACTACACGATACCGGAAATTTTAAAATTGGAGATACTTTAACCGAAGGTGAAATCATGAGTTTCAAAGGAATTCCGAGCTTTTCTCCAGAGCATTTCAGATACATAAATAATGCTGATCCAATGAAAGCCAAACAACTTGATAAAGGTATTGATCAGTTGATGGACGAAGGTGTTGCACAATTATTCACCTTGGAAATGAATAACAGAAAAATTATCGGAACTGTAGGCGCACTTCAATATGAAGTTATCCAATATCGACTAGAACATGAATACGGTGCAAAATGCACCTATGAAAATTTCCCAGTTCATAAAGCTTGCTGGGTGAAACCAAATGATTTAAAAAGTGATGAGTTTAAAGAATTCAGAAGAATCAAACAAAAATTCTTGGCTCATGATAAATACGGCCAATTAGTATTTCTAGCTGATTCTGACTTTACAATTCAAATGACACAAAATAAATACCCAAATGTTAAATTGTATTTCACTTCGGAATTTGAATAAATAGCAAAATATACGCTTGAAATAGCGAACATAAAAAAAGCCTCTTCATACTGAAGAGGCTTTTCAATTTATTTAATTTTAAAATAATGGAACTAATTTTAAAAGATTGAATAATCATTTTACACAAAAGTGTACTTTTTTTAAAAAAAAACTGCCCGAAAATCACTTTTCGGGCAGCATCCATTAACAAACAAACTCAACAAATTATA
>JBJOQF010000051.1:0-19518 GCA_046050185.1 Bacteroidota bacterium | reverse complement strand
GTAGTAACAATAAATAGATAGACTCCTTTGTCTAGATTTCCTAATGCTACTGAAATTTCATTATTAGAAGGAATTGTTTTATACTCTTTAGTAATTAGAGTTCTACCAGATAGATCAATTATCTTTACTGTGGCACTTTCAGTAATTACTGGCAAAACCAGTGTTGTGAAATACGCACAAGGGTTAGGATAATTATATAATTTTTTGACTATACCATTTTTAAAGTCAGCTATACTTAATGAATTTGAAGTCTTTAAAACTAATTTAGATACATTTATATCAAAAGGTTGAAAAGAGTTATAATTCCCCTTAACAGAAAAAACAAATCCTTTAATCTTTTCGTTATTATATTTCTGCCCATTAGGATTAGTAAAATTATCCAAAAGAACATTCACATCAGATATCGATGAATTAACTGGAAGCTGAAAACGTAATCTATTATTCCAATCTGTTGTATTATCCGTTACAAGAACCACTTCTACAGGCAAAGTGTTTTGAATATTAAACCCTACTCCAATATAACCATTTGCATCAAAGACTAATTCTCCCGGAAGAATATTCCTAAATAAATTCATAGTCCCAAATACGCTACCACTTACTGTAGCATTTCTTTCTATTGTATATTGATCAACAGTAACATTACTATTTACATTATTATCAATACTAAATTTAGATATACTCGTGTCTAATTTAGAATAATCTAATCCCCAAGGTCCATCTGCTAAATAAAGCGCATCAATTTGAGCTGATTTATTTCCTAGAACAGAAAAACCAATATCAAATATACTACCTACATCAGTTATTACATCTTGCTCATAAGAGCTTGACAAGCTAATATTTTGAGAAACAAACTCTGTAGCGGAAAATTCAGTTGCTTTTTTATTTCCTTCGAAGATTATATTTGAAGCTCCCAATTTATTAATTATAGTAAGATGCAGTTGCCCATTTTTATAAAATCCTTTTTTTACAAAAACATTTGGAATTCTATTATCAACTACATCAGTCGTAATACTCCCCATTTCTGCAAATTTTGTAAAAATACCATTGACTATACTACATACTTGTCCCATAGATGAGCCCCAAATTTGAAAATTAAGATAATCTCCAGATGGATATTGATCAATATTCCAATAGCTATGTAATTTATACTCTGAAGGTAGTTTTTGCATTGAAAAATTTAAAGCATATTCAATTAATCCATTGGCTCTTTTTAACTTCACCATAATGATTTCATAACCATTTAGATTAATTGTTCTGATATCCTCTAAAGAAGAACTGTTTAAACGATCACAAATTGCTTTTGAATGACTATAAACGCCTCCTACAGTCTCTGTTGCTAATACTGCCGCAATACGACTTGCACCTTCATAATAGTCTACTGAATATACTTGTTGTGCATTTGTAATTCCAATTAAATCCGTTGGACTTGATACATATGTAGTTTCAGTTCCAAACATTCCGGTAGTAGGAATTAAGCTTGCAAAATTTACTCCAGTTGTTTTTCCCGTTAAATTAGATGTTGAAAGAAACTTTTTTTGCAATTCTTTTTTATCAGCAAAACTGTTTGATTTTATTCTATTAAAGTTTCTTTTAGCAATAACAGTTGCTAAATCTCCATTACTTTCCAGACCTCCATTATTTGCTGAAGTAACATCAGTTGCACTACTTACATCTGCTAGATTATATGTTTTAAAAGCATCAAAAGGGTTTGCAGTCACATAAAAAATAGCGTCATTAAAGTCGTTATCACAGGAACCATAATCTCTTCTAATATCCTCAAATCCAAGAATTATTCTTTGATTATCTACATCTTTCAAAAGCACGTTGTGTTGCCTTAAAGTAGCTGATGATTCTGGATTAAAATTTGGGTTTGAAAACAATCGCCATTGTCCGTTAGTCACCTGCGTACCGTTCCATCCATTAGCCAATAATACCCATCCTATTCCAGTTCCTGCGGTAAAAGTTCCTATTTTAACTTTGTTCCCAGCTACTAAACTTCCTCCACTTCCTGCTGCAGAAACGTTAGGAAAAACTATAGTAATATCACTTGCGCTTGGAGCTACTGTTCGAGGATTATTAACATCATAAGTATAATATCCTAAAACATTTTTATATCCTGCACCTTCAGCTACAAATGTGACCCAAACATCTGCATCTTTTTCTAATATTAGATCCGTATCATATCCTGAAGAAATATATTGAGGGTTATAAACGGGTACTGGATAATTTTCTGGCAAAGAATTATGAACCAAATTTAGCGTTGCTGCACTCACAACATCACTTGTAACAAAATATTGTGGAGTCCCATCTGAAGTATACGTACCGAGATAATTAAAACTTTGAGCAAATATTCCTGAATAAATAAATAAGATAATAATGAGTAATAGTCGTTTCATAAATTTTGAATTTAAATGATGGGCTAATTTAATGAATAGAAATTTAAGAATCAATTAATTTTCAGGTTAATTGCTATTTTTTATCGATAAAATACATTTTAATGTCGATAAACAGCAAATTTTGGACTGACTCTTTCATTATCTCTAGCCAATTTATTTTATTTCAGGAATTATATTTTGACTATTATCACCAATATAGATGCTTTTTTGATATTAATGATAAAAGATAAGGTGCACTTATTAGAAAAATTCTGTGTTAATAGTTTTAACGACTAAATTCTTATCATAAATAAAAGGGAATTAGGTTTGGAGGGTTAACCCAATACAATTAAATTAAAAATCTTAAGCAAATTTGAAATTTATATCTTAACTTTCAATAAAAGCTAAGTTAAGAGGTTCATTTAGAGCAGGTTTAATCTTTTCATTAATTCAGGTCTATTCGCTCTACTTACAGGAATTACATTTTTGGCAATTAATACACTATTATCCTCAATGTCTATGATTTTTTTGATATTAATGATAAAAGAACGGTGTACTTTTAGAAATAAATCTTTAGGTAATTTATCTTCTATTTTTTTCAGAGTAGAATGCACAACATAGTCCTTGTTTTCGGTTTTTATATGGATATAATCCCCTTTAGCTTCTACTATATTTACAGAATTCATTTCAATTTTTATTAATCTTCGATCAATATTGACATAAAATTCATTTGCATTATCTTCAATAATTGGTTTGATTTCATTCGATTTTGAAGGAATTTTATAAGTCTCTGCTTTTTGGATAGCTTTTTGAAAACGATACTCTGTTATTGGCTTTACTAAGTAATCTACTATACATTCATATTCAAAAGCTTCAATAGCAAAGTTCTTGTCAGAGGTAATAAGAATTACTTTTGAAGGATTTTTTAAACTTTTAATAAAATCAAAACCTGTAAAATCAGGCATTAGAATATCTAAAAAAATTAAATCTACTTCTACGTTATTTAAAAATTTAATGGCTTGTATTGCATTGGGAAAATCCTGAATGAGTTTAAGTCCTGGGCATTTGCTTATCATTTGAGCGATAATAACTCTAGCAGTCTCTTCATCGTCTATGATAATGCAATTCATACTGAAAGCGGTGTTATAGGTTATCCACAAACTCTTGCATAGACTTTAAAAGAGATTCAAATTCAAACTGCAAAATAGTTGTTGCCTTATTTAAGTTATTTTCATATTCTTCAGCAATATAATAACTTTTTTCTAAACCTAGTATAGATATTTTATGTTTTATTTTATGTACTGATTGAGCAGCATTTGAAAAATTTTCATTTTTCATAAACTCGTCATAAACACTTATTTCAAGAGGAAGTTCTTTTTTTACTATCTCTATTATTTTAGTTTTGAATTCCAGATTATCTCCTGATAGTTCATTAATATAATTTAAATTAGGCTTTTCCATTTTCTTTTGGGATTGTAAAATAAAAAGTTGTACCACACTTCTCTTGGCTTTCTAGCCAAATTTTTCCTTTGTAAAAATCAATAATTTTTTTAACAATAGAAAGCCCAATTCCTGAAGATGGGCCATTGTTTTCTAGTTTTGCAAAAATATCGAAAATTTTATTTTGGTATTTTTCAGGTATTCCAACACCATTATCTTTTACATAAAAACTAATTTCATCCTCATTCTCTGTATTTCCTATTTCAACTAAAATTATTTCTTTATCGTTAAATTTTATAGCATTTTCTATCAAGTTTTGAAACAACTGCTTATACCTAAAATTATTCCCAAATACTTTTGGAAATTTATTTTTTATGTCAATATTGACATTTTCAGGAATATGTAGTGTTCTTAATATCTCATCGACTAAAATATTCAAATCAAGTGTCCTGCTTTCGCTATCTTGCCTCTGAACAGCTGAATAATTTAAAATCCCTTTAATTAATAAATCCATTTTCTCTACATTAGAGAGAATTAAATTTAGCGACTTTAAATTACCTTCATTAATTATATCCGCATTATCTTCAATAAACCAATTTATTAGTGCGTCAATGCTTCTTAAAGGCGCTTTTAAATCGTGAGAAACCATTTGAGCATATTCATTTAATTCCTGATTTTGCTTTTCAAGACTTAATAATAATTCTTCTCTCTGTCTATTAATCTTAATTATTTCTATCGATTGTTGCTTAATATAGTCTGATGGATTAAACGAAGTATTTTGAGCAGTTACTGTTACATCAAGGCTCATAGAATTAAGAATAACCATTAAATTTTTATTTATCTCCTTCAAACTTTCCGCTTCATCTCTTAATTTCTGATTGGCTTCAAAAAGTTCATCCGAACTAATTTTCATGGCTCTTTGCAACAAATCTATATGATCTTCAAAATTAGAATAAGAATCATTAATTGCTTCTAAGAAACGATCTAAATCATTCAACCCCCCTTTTAGTTTCTTATCTATTTGTCTTTTTAGTAATGAATTCATTATTCACTTATTAATGTTAAAGTCATGGTTTGATTATGGAGTTCACAATTGTTGCTGCCATTAAAAGGTGCCATTTCTCCATAGGAATAAAATCCTGTAATTGGTATTTTTTCTCCAATAGTCTCATTGACTTGTTCTATTTCCTCTTCTACTCTTTGACTCATAACTAATTTTCTACCAATACAACTTACCAAAATTGCAATTTCTGGTTTTTGTTTTCTATTTTCCATTGCAAGTTTAGCAGCATTTTGTGCTCCATCTGCTATACCATCGACAGATGCCATCATTAATTGAACTCTTGAATTTATAGGCACGTCACCAGCCAAAATCATAGAAAAATCTTCATTGTTAATATTCAAAATGGTTCTCACAACTGGTTCTTTTTTACCCTCAGGAGTCACATTTAATGGATACAACAGGGAAGCTTGAGGTAATTCCCTTGCTTTTTCACCCAAGTATTTTTTATATAAATTAAGTGCCGGTTGGCCATCAATTTCATAGAGTATATTAGCTTCTGATTTTGTTATAATTCTTTCAGGTCCAAAAGGAACCCATCCGCCAAAACTTGCAAAGGAAATTTCTAGTGTTTCTCCATAAAACCCAATTAAAATAACTTCTCCTTCTTTAGGATCTTCTTTATATGAAGCTACTGTTTTTTCAAATCGAGCATCATCACCGCACATTCCTCCAGTTATAGAAACTTTAGAATCAATATTTGTTTCAAGTCCGTTTATTAAAGAACTCCCGTTTACAAAACTCCCTTCAGATAAAACAAAAACATGTTTTAAATCTTTTTTGGGAATTTTATCAAAAAGTTTTAACCCTAATGAATTGGCATTTTTATCATAATCCAATATATTATCTCTTTCAACAACAAAAGAACTTTTTTCGAATTCAATAACCGTTACAGAAATAGAATTATCATTAACATTACGACCTAATATCTCCCCTGAAGTCGAACCAAAAACGATATGCTCATAAGGGAACTCATTACGAATATCATCTACTATTCCTTTATCTTCCAAAAGGAATCTATTACCAAAAACTAAAACTAAAGGGTTTTTCAACACTGTTTTTTCGTTAAGGTATTCCCACCCTTGATTTTCAAATTTTGAAGCTTGAATGATTTTCATAATTTATTTATTAAGTTTTATAAAAAAAGTAGTCCCAATACCTATTTCACTTTCTATCCAAATATCTCCATTATAGAAGTCAATTATTTTTTTTACTATTGACAAACCCAATCCTGTTGAATGCTCACTTGTTGTAAAGGATTGAAAAGCATTGAATATTTTTTGATGGTTTTTTTCATCAATTCCCACACCATTATCTTTTATTGAGAAAATATAATAATTATCAAATTCTTTTGACGATATTTCAACCAAACCTATTTCTCTTTCAACATAATTAACTGCATTCCCTATAATATTCTGAAATAGTTGTTGCATTCTAAAATAATCGGCTTTGATAATTGGCAATGGATTATTAATCGTTACATTAACATTTTTAGGTATGTGGATGATATCAATAATATTTTGAACTATTTGTTGTATGTTTATATTTTCTTGAGCTATTCCTTCTTTATCAATTTTTGAATAGGTCAATATTCCTTCAATTAAATGGTCCATTTTCTCTACTTTACCTTCAATCATTGACAAATACTGTACGGTTTGTTGACTAAACGACTTATCATTATCTTCTTTTATCCATGCAATTAAAGAGTGAATGCTTCGTAATGGCGACTTTAAATCGTGTGATACAATTTGGGCATAATCTTCTAATTCTTGATTCTTTTTAGCAAGCCTTCCTAATAAAAACTCCTTCTGTTGCTCCAATTCTTTTTTCTTAGTAACATTCTCCTCTATTGCAAAAAAATTAATAATCTCACCATTTTTATTATACAACGCCTGACCTTGGATACTTACCCAATATTTCTGACCCGTTTTTGAATAATTTATTATCTCACAATTAAAAGGAAGTCCTTTTGAAATTTGACCTCTCATGTAATCAACAGTTTCTTTATTTGTTTCCTCACCTTGCAAAAAATGACCTGGTTTTTGTCCTACAATTTCTTTCTTTAAATAGCCCGACATATTTATAAAACTAGCGTTTACCCATTCTATCCTTCCTTTGGCATCACATATTATTACAGCATTTATGTTTTTTTCAGCAATTAGAGAAAGCATATATAATTCTTCTTCCTGTTTTTTTTGCGCTGTAATGTCTAAATGTATTCCTATTGAGCCTGTTACATTCCCATTTATATCATAACTAGGCGCGCCACTTATTAACAAGTGCCTTTTTTTTCCTTTTTTAGTATTTATTTGTACTTCATAGGAATCAACAACTCCTTTATTTCTCAGTTTGTTTTTATCACTGATTAAGCGCCTATTCTCTTCTGACATCAGTAAAAATGGCATTTCTTTTCCTATTAGTTCTTCTAAATCATAACCACTTATTTTACAAAAACTATTATTCGCTAAAGTGATAATCTCATTTTTATCAACTTCAATTAAACCTAAGTTCATGTTAGCTATAATATTACTGTATTTCTCTTTTTCATTTTGTAAACTTTCCTGATATTTCTTTTTTATTGTAATATCTACATAAGACCTTAGATTTCCTTTATAAAGACCATCCCTAAAAACAGGTATATAACTTCTCTCAAAAACCCTTCCATCAACTAGTTCTAATTCCTCATTATAAACTGCCTCCTTATTTTCAAGTATAGAAATTAATCTCTCAGCATACAAATCAGGATTTTTAAAAAAGTGTTTTGAATCCTCAACAGAATTAGAACAATCCATTCCTATCAAATTTTCCGGCTCACCTTCTAAATCAAACATAGTACAGAAATTTTTATTAACTAATAAAAGTTTTCTGTTTTCATCCTCCAATAGAATACCGGTTTGTAAGTTCGTTATTAAAAAAGAGAGCCTTTTTTCGGATTCTAATAGTTTAAAATTGGCGTTCTTTTTTTTAGTAACATCTTCAATCATAGCGAAGTACTGAATTAATTCACCGTTTGAATCAAAAACTGGCTGCCCTTTTATTTTAGCCCAAAAATAACCACTGTCTTTTCTACCATGTATCAATTCAACATTAAATGGTTCGCCATTAAGAAACGGCTCAGTCATTTTTATCAGTTCATCTTTATCTGTGTAAACACTTTTCCCAATATCTAATGGTGTTTTTCCAACAACTTCATCTATTGAAAAGCCTGTAAGTTTTAAATAGGCATCATTACACCAAAAAATTTCTCCGTTATACTTTGTAAAAACAACACCATTATCATTATCGCTGGCCACTAGGGAAAGAGTATGTAATTCCTCTTGATAATTTATGGTTTCATACAATCTTTTTAATTCTTTGGTTGAATTGTTTGGGTTATTAATAACTTGTCCTAAATCATTTAAGGAATTGTTTAAGAAAAAATCATTAATCATTAATTTATTTTCAGCAATTTCATCTGTAGAAATATACCAAGGTGAACCCACAAAAAGAATGTCATCATCTAACATTTGAAACTGACCTCTTAAAGATATTTTGTCGTTTTTTAACCCTATTATAATTAATTGATTAAGGTTTTCAATTATTTCTTGATAAGTAGGATTTTCAATCTTAGGTCTATTGATTGTAAATTTTTCCGGAAATTTATCGGAAATCTTTAATCCGGTATAAATTTCTGCAAGATTTTTTCCAAAACCTTTTATAATTAATGAAGAATCGATCAGAACAAAAAATGGAAATAAATTATTAAAATTTTTTTCGCTAAAGTTAAATTCCAGTTTATTCATATTTACCAACTAATTTTAAAATTTTTTGAATACTGAATTTATTCTGAGCTTGAAGGTGTTCAATTAATATTAGTTTCCCATATAATTTCACTAATCCCTGTCAAACCTCGTACAAATTCTTGTAACCTAATTTTTTGAAAAATAATGCAAATAGATGCTATTTATTTTCAATTTGGCTAACTTTAAAATCCGGAGGTATTAATTTTAGTATATATTAACATTACTCGATTATCAAAGCTTGGTAAATTTATTAAAAAAACTTTTAAATAATCGCCTATGTAGTTAATTTAATCGAGGATATTTTTCAATTGTTGTTTACTGCCTATAATTCTCTATAAGCAATTAAACACATATTCAATTGTCATATTCATTTCTTCAGAAACCAATATTGCTAATTTAAAAGCAATATAATCATCATCATAAGGTTTACTACTACAAAAAAATCAATATCAATATCTCTTCTTTCATTAATAGTTCCCCATTTATTTTCCAAGCAACCAGCTATCACTAAATTCTCAGTTGATTTATTTACAATTCTATACATGTCTTATTGAGATATAAGTTCAATACAACTCCAATAATCTATCAATTTTTTGATTCTATCTACATAGTCCTCATACTTAAGAGGTTTCAATAAGTAGCCCGCAATCCCTATTTTATAACATTCTAAAACGTCTTTACGATTATTTGATGTAGTCAAAACAATAGCAGGTATATATTTTAAATAATCATCTTGTTTTAACATCCCTAAAAATTCAATTCCATTAATTTTTGGCATATTCAAGTCTAATAGTATTATATCCGGAATAATTTCTTTTACCTTTAAAATAGCCAGGGCTTCCTCTCCATTATTAGCTTCAATTATTTTGTGTTTTACATCAAGACCGCTCAAAACTCTGTTGAATTTCATAACCTCAATTGCATCGTCTTCTATTAGTAATATATTTAATGATACTGCCATTTTTTTATGGTATAAATTTATTTAATGTAAAATTAACATTAATATCATAAATTAAACCAATTTTCGACAAAATCATTTTTAATTGCAGTTGAATAACCTTAAAGTGCAGACAAATGGTTTTTATTATTTCAAAACTCATTTTGTACCTTTTTAGCTAATTTTTTGAAAATCAAATTATAAGAAGAATCTATCAATTTTTTGACAAGATCATCTGAAACAGATTGATTAACTACAACAGTATTCCAATGAATTTTATTCATATGAAAACCTGGTTTAATATCATCGTATTCAGCACGCAATTCCTCTGCTAGCTCAGGCTCACATTTTAGATTGATCGAAGGAACCCCTTTTTCCCAATTATTCAAAGATGACAAAGCAAACATTTTTCCGCCTACTTTAAATACCAATGTGTCTTCATCAAAAGGAAAATGTTCCGTGACTCCTTTTTTAGACAAACAATATTCGTAATATGTTTCTAGATTCATCGTTTAAAATTATTTCTAAGTCAAATTATTTTTTCCATCATTTTTTCTGGATGTGCCAATGTTTTAAATCCAAATTTCTCATATAAAAAATGGGCATCTGTAGTAGCTAATCTCCAAATTTTAACCTCTTTTAGTTTTGGTTCATTCATCATACTGCTTATTAGAATAGAGGAATATCCTTTCCCTCGATGTTCTTCAGTGATAAAAACATCCATTAGATACGAAAAAACCACATAATCTGTAATCACTCTTGCAAAACCAATTTGTTTGTCATTTAAATAAATTCCGAAACAAAATGAATTGTCTATTGTAATTTGAACTTCTTCCATTGTTCGCCCTGCTGCCCAATAAATATCTTTTAAAAAATACTGAATAAAAGGAACATCCAGTTTATTTTTATCGGTTGAAACAGTTATCATATTTTATATAGTATCGGTTTACTTGGACTCGCATCATTTTCAAACGAAGCAATTTGTAAATTCAACAAATAACTCCCGTCTTTCACTTCATTTGGAACAAAAATCATCTCGGTAATCGTACAATCCAATCGTGCATCAGGATTCAAATTATTCACATCTGTTACATTCCAAAAAGCTTTATGCGCCAAAAGTTTTCCTTCATCCTGTTCTTTATCAACACTTGGTAAATCAATTAGCAAATGCTTGATTCCGCTTTCGCAAATGAAACGCGCAGCCTCTTCAGATAAGTATGCCGGGTTGGTATTCGAATATTTTAGGGATTTTTTCTTGTCTAAATTGGGTAATGTTCTAATGATAATGGCATCCAAAATAAACCCTTTAAGGGCCATCTCTATTTGATTTTTAGTAATTACCCTATCTTCTCCTTGCAATTCCGGTTGAACCGAAATCAATTGTGCCAAAAAGAAAAACTGTTTCAACGATTGATTAATACTGTAAAATTCCCGTGTAATATGTCCCAAACATTCCGTGTGAGTTCCATGTCCGTGTGGGTTGAAGAAGATATTATTAAAATTTGTCGATGATTTTCCTTCCGAAACTTTTCCAATCCAATCTCCAAAAACAACGGGTTCAATTACTGGTTTCTCAATATACCAAGCAATAGGATTTGCATCCGTATTCGTCAACGGAATTGAAATATCAATAGGTTTTGACAGATCGATTTTGAAGTTATCAATAGTTGCAATCATAATTATTTAACCACAAAGGGCACTAAGATTATCACCAAATTCACAAAGCATAGTGGACTTTGCGCTATGTTTGTGTTATTAGTGGTTGTATGTTATTCCAAATTTAAGTAAAACAAATCACTTGCAATTCCATCCGTCAAAAACTTTCCTTTTGGAGTTGGTTTTAGAATATTATTTTTGACAGCAAGTAAATTGTCTTCAAGAAATTTCTGAGCTTGTTTATTCAAATAATTCAAATAATCAACTCCAAATTCCATTTCGATTCTATCCAAAGAAACGCCCCAAATCGTCCGCAAACCCGTCATAATATATTCATTATAACGGTCTGCTGTTGAAAGAATTTCTATTTCATTGGGTAATTTGTTTTCTTGAATAGATTTCAAATAAATTGAATTATTTGAAACATTCCAACTTCGGGAAACACCATTATAACTGTGTGCCGAGGGACCAATTCCAATATATTTCTTTCCCAACCAATACGCCGAATTATTCTTGGAAAAATAATTGGCCTTTCCAAAATTCGATAATTCATAATGAATAAAGTCATTGGCTTCGAGCGTTTCTACTAAAACGGTAAAATGTTCTTGGGCTACTTCGTCTTTAGGAGCAGCAATTTTCCCCGTTTGAATCAGTTTATTCAAAGGCGTTTTTGGTTCAACCGTCAACGCATAACTGGAAATATGCGAAATGCCAAATGATAAAGCTGTTTCAATGTTTTGCTTCCATTGCTCGTTGCTCATTCCCGGAATTCCATAAATCAAATCCAGGGAAATATTGTCGAAATATTGGGTGGCTTCTTCCAAACATTTTTTGGCTTCCGCCGAATTATGAGCGCGGTTCATCATGACCAAATCTTGTTCAAAAAAAGACTGAATCCCAATACTTAAGCGATTGATTGGGCTTTTGGACAATTCGACAATTCGTTCACTTGACAAATCATCAGGATTGGCTTCAAGGGTAATTTCAGGATTTTCTGAAACTTTATAATTGCTATAAACTGTCGCAATTAAAAATTCAATTTCTTTGAAAGTCAAAACACTTGGAGTTCCTCCGCCAAAATAAATGGTTTCCACTCCCGAAAATTCGGGATCATTATTAAACTCATTTTTTCGCAACTGTAATTCTTTGGCAATAGCCAAAACCATCTCTTCTTTCTTCTTCATCGAAGTCGAAAAATGAAAATCACAGTAATGACACGCTTGCTTGCAAAAAGGGATATGTATGTAGATTCCGCTCATTTATTAGTGGTCAGATTTAAGGAAGTGGTCAGTGGTCAGGTTTTTAGTGATTAGTTTTTTTTAATTGCTCGAATATTTACTGAACATTAAGATTCTGAACACTACTTTTTAACTCGTTTTTCATTTTGTTTCACAAAAGCATCCCAACCCGTATAGCTTTTAGTTCCAACCTCTTTTCCAGAATTGAAAAAATGACAAACAGCTGCTGCCAATCCATCGGTGGAATCCAGATTTTTGGGTAATTCTTTTAAACCTAAAAGTTGCTGGAGCATTTTAGCAACTTGTTCTTTACTGGCATTTCCATTACCGGTTATTGCCATTTTTATTTTCTTGGGTTCGTATTCCGTTATAGGAATATCTCTTGAAAGTCCTGCAGCCATGGCCACGCCTTGCGCACGTCCTAACTTCAACATTGATTGCACGTTCTTACCAAAGAAAGGTGCTTCAATAGCTATTTCATCCGGATTGTGGGTATCGATTAACTCAATAGTACGTTCAAAAATAATTTTCAGTTTTTGATAATGATTATCATATTTAGACAATTGCAATTCATTCAATTGCAAAAACTCCATTTTTTTATTGATAATCTTTATCAATCCAAAACCCATAATTGTAGTTCCTGGGTCAATTCCTAATATGATGCGCTCGTTTGCCAATGATTTGGTTTAAAGTTTAAAGTCTAAAAAGTTTAAAGTTTTGTTACTTTGCACCCATGATTTCAATTCCTCACAAAACTAAGCAATTCCTTGTACTTCTAATCAAACTTTTGATTGTAGGTGGCGCGTTTTATTTTATTTACAATCAATTGGCGAATAACGACAAACTGGATTGGCAAAAGTCCCTTATTTTATTCCATAAAAATCAGTCAGCTTCCGGGATTGCCTTCATCTTGTTGTTGAGTATTTTAAATCGCTTTTTTGAAATCCTAAAATGGCAAAATTTAGTTACGTTAATTCATAAAATATCCTTAAGCGAAGCAACTAAACAAGTACTTGGCGGGATGACCACTGGACTTTTTACCCCTAATGGTGTTGGCGAATACGCAGGAAAAGCACTGTTTTTTGAAAAAAAAGACACTAAAAAAATTATTTTTTTAAACCTGATTTGCAACGGAATCCAAATGGTTTTGACCATTATTTTTGGAATTTTCGGTTTATTGTATTTCAATGCACAATACAATGTGATTACCACAAAAACCGTTGCACTACTTTTCGGACTTCTAATAGTCTTGTGCCTTATCCCTTTTTTCCTAAAAAAAATTACAATCAAAGGTTATTCTATCGAAAAAATGATTCATAAGATTAACAAAATTCCAAAACACATTCATCAAAAAAATATCTTTTTAGCCATTTGTCGGTTTTTGTTTTTTTCGCATCAATATTATTTTTTATTCTTGGCTTTTGATGTTAAAACACCTTATTTAACAGCTATTGCAGCAATCACAAGTATTTATTTTATAGCTTCCTCCTTGCCAACTTTCCAATTTTTTGACTTTGCCATAAAAGGAAGTGTAGCCGTATATTTTTTTGGCTTTCTTGGTGTTAACGAATGGATAGTGATTTTTGTAACTACGCTCATGTGGTTTCTGAATGTGGTTTTACCAGTAGTAATTGGAAGTTATTATGTGTTGAATTTTAAAAGTCCCCGAATACCCGAATGGGAAATCATAAACGAGATTAATTTAACTTATAAAGAATGATTACTATAATTTTAAGTACAATTTTAATAGTTTATCTTTTTACTATTGGCTTTCTAATTTATGGTTTCAAAAAAGTAAATACTATTGATTACATAGATTTAAAGCCAATAACAAAATTTTCGATTATTGTTCCTTTTCGGAATGAAGCGGAAAATCTTCCTATTTTACTAGACAGCTTTTCTAAGTTGAATTATCCAATGGAATTGTTTGAAGTTATTTTGGTTGATGATTTTTCTGACGAAGAGTTTCAAGTTTCAAGTTTCAAGTTTCAAGTTTCGGTCATAAAAAACATCCGAATTTCAAATTCTCCAAAAAAAGATGCAATTGGAACCGCAATGCAAATCGTAAATACCGACTGGATTATCACCACCGATGCTGATTGCATCGTAAATAAAAACTGGTTATTAACATTAGATAATTACATTCAGCTACATGATGTATCTATGATTGCCGGAGCAGTAACTTATAATTGTCGAAATTTATTTTTACATCATTTTCAGCAATTGGATTTAGCGAGTTTACAAGGCGCTACTATTGGCAGTTTTGGCATAAAAAAAGGGTTTATGTGTAATGGTGCTAACTTTGCTTATACAAAATCTTTTTTTCAAGAACTAAATGGCTTCAATGGAAATGATGGAATTGCCAGTGGAGATGATGTTTTCTTGTTGCAAAAAGCAATTGCCCAATCTCTCGAGAAAGTGCATTATTTGAAATCCAAAAATAACATTGTCATTACAAAACCATTGAACGATTTGAAATCACTATTCTATCAAAGAGTACGTTGGGCATCTAAAACAAGTTCCTATCAAAGTCCATTTGGGAAAGGATTGGGATTATTGGTTTTTATGGGAAATTTGTGTTTGATTTTAGGTATTAGCTTTTGGGCATTGAATATGATTTCTTTTCAAAGTGTCCTTTTCTTACTTCTTTTAAAGTTTCCGGTTGATACTGTTTTGATATACAAAACCAATCATTTTTTGAATAAAAGCAAAGCACATTATTTGATTTTGAGCAGCCTATTCTATCCTTTTTTTAGTGTAAGTGTGGCCTTATATTCGTTGTTTGGAAAATATGAGTGGAAAGGAAGGGTTTTTTAAGTCGCTTTTTTTAACTTTATAAAAACAAGACTGGTAAACGTTATTGCAATTACTACAGATGAGATAACTCCAATAATAATATCTGCAATTCTATTCCAACCTTCTACAATAGTAAACCGCAAAAGAATAATTATTAATGCAAAAAATAATGTAGTAATCCAAAAAACAACGGAGACAGTATTCCCTGTATTAACATCTTTTGGCAATCTATAAAAATACAAAAAAATAGCAATCAGTCCAATAATAGAACTTATGTATTGTGCCCATTCATAAAGGGGAATCGAAAATATTATATCATTCAGGAATGAAACTCTTTGTACAATATATCCATCCCAATGTGTTAGCGAATCCAAAAAAAAATGAGAAGCTGCTCCTAAAAAAAAGGAAGCAAGTACTATTCCGCTATTTTTTTTAAAATAATCAAACCAATTCGAATTTTTTAATTCAACCAGCCTATTTTGTACAAAATCAGGTGAATTTGCAATTAGTGTGTTTTTTATTATTCCATGAAATACAACAATAACAATAATTGCAAGCGGTAAATCAATTAATAACAATCCCAAAAAGGTATGACTAATTTCGCTTTGTGTTCTCATTCTAAAGAAAAACTCAAAATCTGGCGACATAGACCCTATAACTAAACCCGTTATTGACCATTTTTTATTTTTAAAAAATGGTAAAATAATAGCTGGATGTGATAATGTAAACGGCATTTATTATTCTACTTTTAGAATTACAGGAAGAATAAATTGTGTTTTCACAGGAATTCCTCGTTTGATTGCTGGATTTACTTTTGGAAAATCAACCAAGCGCGATTTTAGAATACTGTCAATTTTGATTCTGTCGTAAGCAACGGAATCTTTTGGAAATTGTGGTTCAAATTTCATCGTGGCGTTAGGGAAAATAGTGACTTTTACTTCAATCGTGTCTAATTCCGGATAAAGAACCGAAAGTGTGTCAACGCTCAATTTTTCCTGAATTAGTTGTGTTAAAACTTCAAAAAAACATTGTTGGCGTTGTATTTTATTATCAATTTTTTCACAATCCACAACCGATGGAAATTCATCGACTTCTTTCCAATTAATGGATTTCAGTTCCTTTTGCAACAATTCCTTTTCCGAAGGCACTTGCTTTTCGAAATATTGACAGGAACTAAAAAGTATAATTACTAAAAAAAGGCAATAGTGCTTCAAGGTTTTGTTTTTCAATTAAACTAATATTTTATAAAAATACAATTATTTTTTTTGTGTTGCTTTAGAAAGCAAATAATCTTCATAGGTTTCACCAAACCATTTCTTTTTGTTTTCGGCAGCAATTCGTTTTTGATCAGGATACAAGGCCGCTAATCGATCTGAAAAAATAGCAATCTGAATCGTGTATTTATAGAATTCTTCCTTTGTTAATACTACATTAGGATTGTTTTTTTTATCAAAAAACTCAAAAAAAAGCACATCAAACTCTTTCAAAGAAAAATTCAATACTTTTACTTTATTAGTATTGTAAATAGCTTCTTTCAAAATGACATCACTATTATTTACCGTTTTCTCTTGTGCTCTTATGGACCCTAGAGAAACCATAAAAAATAATGCAATTGAAAATACTAAAATTATTTTTCTCATATTCGTTTAGAAAATAGACATTGCTTCTTGGTTTTTCAAAATTACTAAAATAATTCTATGGATATATTACTTTTAATTCTAGGTTTTTCGTGCATGATTACTGGTTTCTTTGGAAGTTTTTTACCCGTTTTACCCGGACCAAGTATCAGTTGGATTGGTTTACTGTTACTTTATTTTACAAATGCTATTCCGGCTAATTATTGGATTCTTGGAATTTCTTTATTGATTACCATCATTATATCTGTTTTAGACTATGTCATTCCTTCCAGAGGAACCAAAAAATTCGGTGGCAGTTCGTATGGTATTTGGGGAACGAATATTGGTTTGATTGTTGGTGTTTTTACACCTATCCCTTTTGGTTTTCTAATAGGTCCTTTTGTTGGCGCCTTAATTGGAGAACTTTTTTTTGATTCCAAAGATCATAAACGAGCTTTGAAAGCCGCTACTGGATCATTCATGGGCTTACTGGCTTCCGGTTTTATAAAATTTGTGGTTTGTGTGATGTATTTAGGATTATTTCTAACGATTGTCTGGCAGTATAAATCAGAGTTGTTTTAATTTATAAATACCTGAAATACGAAAGGCTTTCTTAAATCTAGCGGTCTGGACGGGACTTGAACCCGAGATTTTTGTATTGATCCCATGTATTCTAACCAACTGAACTACCAAACCTGCTTTATTTTAAATCAAAAAAGCCATCCACAAAAGTGGAAAGCTTTTCATTGGTCTAACTACTAAACCAGGTCAGCTTACAAGGCCGACCAAACAACACAACTAGCTTTAGATACCGTATTTGGGCAAAAAAGCCTTTCAGTTACGAAAGGCTTTTCCCAATATTAGCGGTCTGGACGGGACTCGAACCCGCGACCCCATGCGTGACAGGCATGTATTCTAACCAACTGAACTACCAAACCTGCTGCTTTATTGCGGTGGCAAAGATACAATAGATTTCCGTTTACACAAGCATTTTTCAAAAAAATATTTGATAAAAATTCGCCCTATTATCCAAAGTTTTGTTTTTCAACTAAGTATGCCATTAAAATTTTTTCAAAATTTTCACCTACGCCTACCGGAATGTACTTTATTCGGTTTTGCGCGCAGGTTAACGCTAATTTATTGAAGTAACTTTCTACCTGTTTTTCGTATTCTTGCTTCACATTATCTGCAAAAACTGCTACTTCTTCACCCGATTCAACATCAATAAACTTCCTTGGCGCATTGTCAAAGTCAAAATTCAATTCGGTTTTGTTATCAACAACATGAAATAAAACTACTTTATGCTTGTTGTGTTTCAAATGTTGCAACGCATTAAACAGCGCTTCTTCTCCTGATACTTCGGGACTGGACTGAAACATATCCGTAAATAGAATAATCATCGAACGACGGTGTATTTTCTCCGCTATTTGATGTAAGAATGTAATTGTATCAGTACTTTTTTTGTGCGCAGGTTTTTCCAGCAACCCTTCCAGTGTATTCAAAATCATTCTGTGATGGCGATCACTGCCTTTTTCGGGCGCGTAGTACTCGTATTTATCCGAAAAGACACTTAGACCTACAGCATCGCGTTGCTTCTTTAAAAGATTCATTAAAACCGCCGAAGCCAAAACCGAGAAACCAATTTTGTTTTCATAAAATTGCTGATTATCTTTTAATTTAGGATAATGCATCGAAGAGGAATTATCGATGATAATGTGGCAACGCAAATTTGTCTCTTCCTCAAATCGTTTCGTGTATAAGCGATCCGTTTTGGCAAACAACTTCCAATCGATATGTTTGGTACTTTCACCTACATTATAGACTTTATGTTCTGCAAATTCAGCTGAAAATCCATGAAACGGACTTTTATGCATGCCTGAAATAAAACCTTCCACAACCTGATTAGCCAGCAATTCAAGGTGCTGAAAACTGGAAATTTTCTCTATTTGCGATTCAATCTTCATCTCTCAAATGTATTAAAAGATTAAATGATTTAAAAATTAAAAGATTACAAAAAGAAAACCAGCTAAAAAGCCCAATAAATACCCTAAAGTACATTTATAAAAAACAGTCAAAAAAAAAGGTCTGACTTTCGTCAAACCTTTTATCTGAATCCGTACAGATTCTATATAAATTATAATCTACTGATTACAACAAAGCGTCTAAACTATCTGCGTAAGTCTGTTTTGGAGCAACTCCTACTTGTTTTCCTACTACTTCTCCGTTATGAAAAACCAACACAGTTGGAATATTTCTCACACCGTATTTTGCTGCAAATTCTTGGTTTGCATCCACATCAACTTTTCCTACTACAACTTTTCCAGCGTATTCTTCGCTGATTTCGTCAATGATTGGCCCTACCATTCTACAAGGCCCACACCATGCTGCCCAAAAATCCACCATTACCGGTTTGTCTGATTTCAAAACTACTTCATCAAAAGTAGCATCTGTTATTGCTAATGCCATACTATTTTTTATTAAATGTTTAAATGCTTATTCTTAAAACTAGAGTACAAATTTAGAAATTAAAAACCAACCAAACGCCATTCCCAAATTAGTTTTCGCTATAAATGTATTGCTAATTACTATTTTCAAAAAAGTTCAGGAGCTTATTCCTG
>JBJOQF010000050.1:0-4927 GCA_046050185.1 Bacteroidota bacterium | reverse complement strand
AAATGGCTTTTGACACGGTAACTTTAGGTTTTTCAAAAAACGCACCAAATCCAAATTGCCTTGTAGGAAAAAAAATCAATGAAAATTTAGAACATTTATATGAAAACATCAACGAAAAAATCAGCTTGCAATTAAGCTGTATTTCATTGGAAGATTTTTCGAATAAATTTTAAACTATTTTTTCGAAATAAACTGCAATATTTTTTATTACTTTTAAATATATATCATTATGAAAATCGCAATTATTGGAGCTACAGGATTTGTAGGCTCTGTTATTTTAAATGAATTGGCAAGTCGCAATCACGAAATTACAGCTATAGCTAGAAATCCTAAAAAAGATGAAAAAACAACCATCAAATGGGAGAAAGCAGACATAAATAACGTTGAAGAACTGTCTAAGATTATTGCCGGAAACGATGTGGTAATAAGTGCTTTCAATGCTGGATGGGCTAATCCAAATTTATATACCGATTTTCTTGAAGGTTCAAAAGCGATTCAAGAAGCGGTTAAAAAATCAGGCGTAAAACGATTTATTACCATTGGTGGCGCAGGAAGTTTATTTGTTGCTCCAAATTTACAAGCGGTGGACACCCCAGATTTCCCAAAAGAATATTATCCTGGAGCATCTGCAGCAAGGGATTATTTGAATATCATTAAAGATGAAAAAAAGTTAGATTGGGCTTTCTTCAGTCCGGCTTTTGAAATGCACCAAGGAATTACTACTGGACGAACCGGAAAATACCGTTTGGGATCAGACACTTCAGTTCTAGATGAAAATCAAAGAAGCATTTTGTCAGTAGAAGATTTAGCAGTTGTTATTGCTGATGAAACTGAAAATCCAAAACACCATCAAGTCCGTTTTACGGCAGCATATTAATTCATATTCTAATTTTAAATATAACAGCTTCATAAGGCAATCGCTTTTTGAAACTGTTTTTGTTTTCACTACTTTTACTTTTCAAATAAATCGTTTTGTCGAATAAAAAACAGCATCCTAGTGCTTTACACGAAAAGCCTGGAATTTCTCCCCCAGAAATTATCAGTTCAATCGCTGTTGAGCATATCACAAAATTCAGAAAAATACAACCTTCCTCAAATGAGTTGATCAAAGGAATTTTAGCAGGAAATATAACAGCGCTAAGTCGAGCAATTACCATAGTTGAAAGTACAAATAGCGAACATTTAACTAAAGCCAATGAAGTTATAAATTCTTGTTTACCTCATGCCAATAAATCTGTAAGAATAGGTATAACTGGAGTTCCCGGTGTGGGGAAAAGTACCTTTATTGAAGCTTTTGGAAAACACTTGACCAGTTTAGGAAAAAAAGTGGCCGTTCTAGCCGTTGATCCAACCAGTACCATTTCGCATGGAAGTATTTTAGGGGACAAAACCCGAATGGAAGAATTGGTTAAAGATGAAAATGCCTTTATACGTCCTTCGGCATCAGGAGAAACATTGGGTGGTGTTGCTCGAAAAACCAGAGAAACTATTACGCTGTGTGAAGCTTGTGGATTTGACACAATAATCATTGAAACTGTGGGAGTTGGTCAAAGTGAGACCGCCGTTCACAGTATGGTGGATTTCTTTTTACTGTTAAAAATTTCTGGTGCCGGTGATGAATTACAAGGTATCAAACGCGGAATTATGGAAATGGCAGATGCTATCGTAATCAATAAAGCTGACGGTGATAATATTAGAAAAGCCAACTTAACTAAAGTAGAATTCAATAGAGCTTTGCATCTTTTCCCAGCTAAAAAATCAGGTTGGATTCCTATAACTTCAACTTGCAGCGCGATAACACATGAAGGAATTAGTACTGTTTGGAAAACTATTGAGCAATTTTTGGAGTTAACAAAAGGCAATAATTATTTCTTTGAAAAAAGAAAAGAGCAAAACCAGTATTGGATGTTAGAAACTATTAACGAGCAGTTGAAATTGAATTTTTACAATCATCCTGAAATTCAACAATTATTGGATTCAACTAAAAAAGCAGTGAAAAATGATGAAATTTCACCCTTTGCAGCCGCTCAATTATTATTGGAAAAATATTTTAAACAATAAAATCTAAATAATTATCTTGATTTATAATTTCAAAAATAGCATTCGGATATGATTTTGCAAATTCAGTAGGGATTTTTTCTTTCGCTTTTCCCCATTTATATTCAAAAGCAGAAAGTTCGTTATTTATTTCTTCTATTCTATCAATTTCTTGTTTGGTATGTGTTCTCCAAAAATAGGATAAAACATATTTCCCTTTATAATCAAGCATTTTTATTCGCTCAGAATTCAGATAATTCTCCCATAATTTACCAATATCTTCACGCATATTTATTGGGCTAAATGAATTGATTATAGCGTTACGAATACCGTTATCTACAAAATACCATTTTTTCATTTTAGTAATTTCATTATCTCTGTTTCTACTAAATCCCGAAACGCTATAAATAATGAATACTTTACTAAACAGATCTAGATATTTCTCGACGGTATTTTTACTAATCTGTAACTCCCTTCCAACACTTTCTAATGAAATCTCACTTCCTGTTCTGAAAGCAATAATCTGAAGTAATGAGATGATTTTATCACGTTTTTTTATTCCTTCAAAAGCAAGAATATCTCTTAATAAATGATTGTTTACTATTTCTTTGAGATAACTTATTTTTTCATCACGATTATTCAACTGTGATAATTCCGGATAACTTCCAAAAATTAATCTTTCTTCTAAATTACTCTTAGTTTCTAAATAATTCTCCTGATTTGAAAATTCAATTTGAGCTATGGGATAAAGGTTTAATGTTTTCATTCTGCCAACGAGCGGTTCGCCAATTTGATTGTTTATTTCAAATGCTGAAGAACCTGTAATCAAAACTTTCAAATCTGAAATAGTATCCACCATCAATTTTAATTTTTTTCCAATAGATGGAATTTCTTGGGCTTCATCTATTACTAAAAATTTCACATCACCCAACATCCTTTTATAATTTGCAGTACTTTGAATTTCCAATAAATTGTGAGTTTCTATATCATCCCCATTCAAAAAAAGCACTTTTTCATTGGCATTTTTTAAAATATGTTTGATTAATTGGGTTTTGCCAACGCGTCTTGCACCTAATAAAACAAGTACTTTATTCGGTTTTATTTTAGATAGCAAAACTGTTTCGTAAAATCTATTTATTTTCATACTAATAAATTCATAAAGACAAAACTAATAAACTTTATTGAATTACGTCTAAAAAATGACGCAATTTAATTAATTACCGTCAATTATCTGACGGAAATTAATTAAATTGCGTCAAATTAAAGATGAAGTTTATTTTTAACAATAAAAAAACTTTGGAGTCATACAAAAAAAACTGCAAAATGATGAAATTTCACCCTTTGCAGCCACTCAATTATTATTGGAAAAATATTTTAAAATTAATTCGTCAATTCACAAATAATTTTTTAACGAATATTACTCACCGAATTTTTAGCCGTATCGTGTTTTGTTTTCAAAACACCATTTTCTACATTAAAACCAATACGAACTTGGGTTTTTAAAGTGTCTTTTAAACCCGAAGTTGCTTTTTCAACTATAACAAATGCTAATTCAAATTCACCATCTTGCAATTCTAATATTGCATCATTTTCATCATCCTGTATTTTCAAAACCTTTTTTCCGGTTCTTGCATACGAAGCAGCAGCTGCGCCACCTCCTGCTCCACCAGCTAAATTGCCCACGCTAGAAACAGCTGCCGAAATAACTGCACCACCGGGCAAAGCGCCACCTAATAACGATGCACCTTGTGATAACGCGCCACCAGCAGCATGTAAACCTGCATTTACTTTTTCGCCAAAAGACTTACATTCATTTCTAGACAATTCAATAATGCTTTTGTCCACTGTATTAACTCTGTAACCTTCATTAGAAGAGAATAAAACGACGCAACCACCTTCAACCAAAGTAACATTTATTTTTCCTGAATTTACTTTTTCACCAAATGTGGCTCCTTGAGTTTGTTTTGCAACTGTGACATTCATCGAAATTCTATTTGGCATACCTCCATTTATATTGTTGATATTGCTTTTCCCATTTACTTGTGTTCCTGGCTTTGCTTTTGTTTCTATTTCATTTAAAGAATTGTCTGTTTGTACCTTTCCTTCTTTTATAGATGTGTCTCTTTTAAGTTGAGCAAAGCTATTTTGTGCCAAAAAAAGCAGACTAATGAGAACTTTTGAAATTGTTTTTGTATGTATCATCGTAATTCAATTTTAATGGTTTTACTAGTATATCAATCAAAATTCTTTTTTGTTACCCTTGTTTTCAATAAAAATTGGATTTAAATTGAAACATCCTCTATGTTAATTTGTTAAAACTACAACTATTTTCATTTGAATGTGCTTTTTTTTAATCAACCAATAAAAAAAAGCGGTACAAAACGATGAAATTTCACCTTTTGTATCCGCTAAATTAATATTTTAAAAATATAAAATTGACTTATTCTTTCTCGTAACGCTCCATTTCTCTATCGTAAAAATCATTGGCGAGAACTATTAATCCTTCCATTTCAGCATTAAGTTCGCCTTCATCAAGATCTTCTGCTTCTTCCATGAATTCTACCTCATCATCTTTTAGATTGATTATAAATCTTGGATAATCAAGGTGAATAATGAAAATATCTTCGGGAAAATCAGTGTTGTCGCCTAGTAAAAATTTTGGTAATTCCATTTTTTTATGTTTAATCGTTTATTAGGTTATTTGGTTAAACGATTAAAACAAATAATCGTTTAACCAAAAAAATTATTTGTCAGAAAGAATAACTGGTGTGTTTCCTCTACCATTCATAAAAATGATTTTAGTATTAGGAGAAGCCGCTAGTTCTTTTTGTGCTTTTATTTGTTCGTATTGCAATTGTTTATCGGACAAACCTGTTGAAATAATTCTTTG
>JBJOQF010000049.1:0-2942 GCA_046050185.1 Bacteroidota bacterium | reverse complement strand
CAATCTCTGTGAAGCGAGAACCCACCAAAGATACGAAAGTATCAGTAGGAAACCCCGTCCTTTAGGGCGGGGAGGATGTCATATGAAAATACTAATATTTTTTTAGAATAATAACAAAAGGTAGTTAACATATAATCAATAAAAAGTCGCAAAAAATAAAAGATGTAAAATACCGTTTTAGATGCCTTAGTATTATTGTTCACTACATGATATGTATAAAATATTATAGAAATTTAGAATATTCTCCTATTTGCGCTTTTTTCTCAATTTTTGAATTAGGTTCAAGTATATACTATTTATTTTTATCAAAATTATTTATTTTTTGTTCATTTATGTTATTTTTTCTAGTATTATTGTAATCATTATTATTAAACTTTGTTAACCCTATTTGATTAAAGCCTTGATTTGTATTATTTGCATTAAATCTAGTTTGTATATTTTGAGTCCTTATATTATCTTCCGATATCTTAATGCTAGTATCTAAATCATCAAGAAATTTTTTATGTTTTTTTAGCTCAGCAATATTTAATGTTTTATAAGCAAATAAATACTTCAGTGCAGTTACATAATCTTTATCATTGAATGCTTTTTGCCCAATCTTATACAGGTCTTCTTCACTTTCTGCAAAAGCAGAAGATGTAATATTTACACATAAAAATATAACTATAATCAACAATTTCATTTTTTGTTTCCTAGTACTGGCGGATTATCTGGTAAAGAAATGTCATTACTTTCTACTTTAGATAAAGTAGAACCATTTTGACTTAAATTTAGTTCTAGCCCTCTTGAAATAGCTATTGATATAACTATAGTTCCAAAAAGTGCAAAAAATATTCCTGGAGCAGCCGATTTTACAACCATCCTTATATTTTTAAAGGTAGCTTCCATATCGCCAGATTGGTTATATATTCCTGCCATAAATAATCTATAACCCATATATAAAATTGATAATCCAGTTGCTAAACAGGCAAGTTTATATAGTGTTAGTGATAGAACCATTTGACTTTCCAAACCCATTCTAAATCCTTATCTTAGTTACATATGAATGAATTATATATTAGTATTTGTAAATATCTTAATATATATCAATTTTTTAGTTCAGAGAATTTTTCAAGCATTGTAGGATTATTTTTAGTTAACTTCTTAATAGTTAAATCATCTGCTTTATTATTAGCTAGGCGTAAATTATTTTCTGAACCAATCAAAGCTTCTTTAGTTTTTTGAAGATGATCTATAGTTTTATCTATTTCCTCAATTGCTGTTTTAAATTTTTTAGATGCTAAGTCAAAGTTTCTAGCAAATCCTGTTTTAAAAGATTCAATTTCATTTTCAAAGTTAGTTATATCAATATTTTGTTCTTTCACAAGTGCAAGTTCTTTTTTATATTTTAAAGAGTTTTGAGCAGCATTCTTAAGTAAAGTAATAATAGGAATAAAAAATTGCGGTCTAACTACATACATTTTTGGATAACGGTGCGATACATCAATAATTCCAGTATTATAAAGCTCTCTTTCAGGTTCAAGAAGAGAAACAAGTATTGCATATTCACAGTTTTTTTGATTACGATCTTTATCTAGTTCTTTTAAAAAGTCCTCATTTTTCTTTTTTGTAACAGTTTCATCACTTTCATTTTTCATTTCAAACATTATGGATACTATTTCAGTATGATTATCATCAAAATCACGAAATATGTAATCTCCTTTACTACCAAATTTAGCATCATTATCTTTGTCAAATTTTGCCCTTGGGAATGCTGTTGCCCTTATTCGATTAAACTCAGTCTCACAATGTTGCTCAAGAGTTTCTCCAACCATTTTAGTTGATAAACGAGCTTTCATATCTCGTAGACGTTCAATTGCATCATCACGATCTTTAATTTGTGTTTCGTATTTATCTTTTAATAACTGCTCTGCAGTTTGTTTATCAAGTTTAAGTTGGTTAAATGTAATAGACAATTCATCTCTTTGTTTTTCAACTGAATTAACTGCTTGCATAACTTCAAACTTTTTTGACGCTTCTATTTCAACAAGTTTAGTATTTAAACTATGAATTTGCAGGTCTTTTTCTCTAATAGCTTTTTGTATATCATTATCTAGTTTTGCTTCAGTAACTTTAAATTCAGCTTCTTTATCAGATAATAATTGCTTCAGTTTATTTGTGATATTATCATGTTCTTTTTGCAATTGATTTACTGCCTCTGTTATTGCAAGTTTTTGTGTAACATCGTTATTATTCAATTTTGATTTAAGATCTTGAATTTCAGAATCTTTGGTTATAATTTTCTTCTCCATTTCATGAGAAATTTTATTTTTCTCAAGTTCAATACAGATTGATTTATCTTTTTCAACCAACTCAAGGCGTTGATCTAATTCCTCTTTAAATCTATCATCACGAACCTGCTTGAGAATATCTGCATATCCAGATTCATCTATCTTAAATGCTTTGTTACAGCTAGGGCATATTATTTCTGACATAAATATTTGTCCTTATTATTTGAAATTATTTAGATTTATACGGTAAACATTTTAATTATACTTAATCAAAAATATTATGACTAAGAGTATCCTTTTTTAACATCTTGATTTCTATTTATATATTCATTTAAGCCATAACCCTTGTCAGCCAAAGATTTCATATTTTGTAAATGATACGATCCTATTTTAGAAATATTGTATATATATATTTTTGTTTTAAATTGAATAGTTATACTATAATCATCATATTCATAACTTAATATACCTGAATCACCGTGTAAATTTTTATACTTTTTCATACTATTTTCCTATTAAACTCATAATCAATAAAAAATGGGATATGTTTATCTAAAATAGTTTCTTTCATTAATTAAAATAACATATTGCAATTATCTATTCACTAACCTTGATTATCAAATTGTAAAATAGACATATTCATAATTTCTGCTGGTATCATAATATTACTTT
>JBJOQF010000048.1:0-4429 GCA_046050185.1 Bacteroidota bacterium | reverse complement strand
TTTTTAATATGTCCTGAAGCCGAAATTAATTTGGTTCCTGTAGAACGTCCAATACCAATTTTAGCATATTCTGCACCTGTATTATTAACAATCCAAGGCACAGCAGCAATCGTTTCTACATTATTAACAACCGTTGGATTTGCCCAAAGCCCTGAAATAGCAGGGAATGGTGGTTTGATACGAGGATTTCCTCTTTTCCCTTCCAATGATTCGATCAATGCAGTTTCTTCACCGCAAATGTAAGCTCCGGCACCACAATGAACATAAAGTTCTAAATCATATCCTGAGCCTAATATATTTTTACCCAAAAATCCAGCAGCTTTTGCTTCGTTAATGGCTCTTTCCAATATTTTATAAACCCACATGTATTCTCCACGAATGTAGATATAAGAACGATTTGCTCCCAAAGCATAGCTTGAAGTAATCATTCCTTCAATCAATAAATGAGGAATAAATTCCATCAAATAACGGTCTTTGAAAGTTCCCGGTTCTGATTCATCTGCATTACAAACTAAATGTCTTGGTTTTCCTGATTTTTTATCAATAAAACTCCATTTCATTCCTGCGGGAAAACCTGCTCCACCACGACCACGTAATCCTGAAGTTTTTACTTCTTCGACAACTTCATCTGGCGTTAATGTTTTTAAGGCTTTTTCTACTGAAGCATAACCACCGTTCTGACGGTACACTTCGTATGTTTTAATTCCTGGAATATTTATTTTATCTAATAATATTTTTTGTGACATATTATTTATCGTGTAATATTATTGTATCATTTTTGCAATCAGCAATTAACTTGTCGATTTTTTCTTTATCCAAATGTTCTTTGTAAAAATCACCTAATTGCATCATTGGAGCGTAACCACAAGCACCCAAACACTCAACACCTCTAACTTCAAATAGGCCGTCTGGAGTAGGTTCACCTACTTTCACACCTAATTTCTCACAGGTATAATCCATTAAATCCTCTACTCCATTCAAGCAACAAGGAGACGTTTGACAAAATTCGAACATGTATTTTCCAATTGGTCTTTGATTGTACATCGTATAAAACGAAACTACTTCGTAAACTTCGATTGGTTTTATCAAAAGTATTTCGGCTACTTTATTCATTAATTCAATGCTCAACCAATTTTCGTGAGCATCTTGAACTTCATGTAAAACAGGTAATAAAGCCGATTTTCTTTTGTCTTCAGGATAATGACTTATTAATTCATTGATGCGAGTCATCAATGCTTCTGTCATATTTATTTCTTGTTTGTGATACGTACGTTCCATTTTTTATTATTTCAAATTTTGGATTATAAATGTTTTTGACTTTCATTTATAATTCATCATTTATAATTTTATTAAGCGTCTAATTCTCCGGCAATAACATTTAAACTTGACAAAATAACAATTGCATCTGACAGTAATGAACCTTTAATCATTTCTGGATATGCTTGATAGTAAATAAAACAAGGTCTACGGAAATGCAATCTATAAGGTGTTCTACTTCCGTCAGTAACTAAATAAAAACCTAGTTCTCCATTTCCACCTTCTACTGGATGATATATTTCAGCAACTGGAACAGGAACTTCTCCCATTACAATTTTGAAATGATAAATCAATGATTCCATATTGTGATATACGTCTTCTTTTGGCGGAAGGTAATAATCTGGAACATCAGCATGAAAATCATTTCCTTCCGGCATTTTTGCTAAAGCTTGACGAATAATACTCAAACTTTCCCAAACCTCGGCATTACGAACACAAAAACGATCATAAGTATCACCTGATTTTCCAACAGGAATAATAAAATCAAAATCTTCGTACGAAGAGTACGGTTGTGCTACCCTAACATCATAATCAACACCTGCAGCGCGTAAATTTGGACCTGTAAATCCATAAGCCATGGCTTGTTCAGCTGTTATCGCTCCAACATTTACAGTTCTGTCAATAAAAATTCTATTTCTTTCGAATAAGTTTTCAAATTCTTTCCAAGCTGCTGGAAATTCGGCTAAAAAAACATCTAATTTTCTAAAAGCTTCTGGTGACCAATCTCTTTCGAAACCACCAATTCTTCCCATATTAGTAGTCAGACGAGCTCCACAAATTTCTTCATAGATTTCGTACACTTTTTCTCTAAATTGGAAAACATATAAAAATCCGGTATAGGCTCCGGTATCTACACCAAGAATTGAATTACAGATAATATGATCTGTGATTCTTGCCAACTCCATTACAATTACCCTTAAATATTGCGCTCTTTTAGGAACTTCAATATCCAATAATTTTTCTAATGTCATCCACCAACCCATATTATTTATAGGAGATGAACAGTAGTTCATTCTATCAGTAAGAGGGGTGATTTGGTAAAAAGGACGATTTTCAGCAATTTTTTCGAAAGCTCTGTGAATGTAACCAATAGTTGGTTCCGCTTCCAGAATTCGCTCTCCATCCATCAACAAAATATTTTGAAAAATACCATGTGTCGCTGGGTGAGTAGGCCCTAAATTCAGAATCGAAAGCTCGCTTCCGTCTTCGTTTAGTTGCTCTTGTATTCTTTTAGCATATCGATGCTCTGGTGGCAATAATAGTTCTGACATTTAGTTAATGTGAAAAATTATAATAGTGTGTGTTTAATAATTGTCTGTTGTTCTTCCAAAGAAACGATCATCTTTGTCCGTTCTCCCGCTATCTTCCATTGGAAATTCTTTTCGCATCGGAAAAGAAATCATTTCATCCATATTTAAAATACGTTTCAATTGTGGATGACCAATAAAGTTTATCCCATAAAAATCAAACGTTTCTCTTTCCATCCAATTTGAACTTAAGAAAATATTAGATATCGTTTTTATTTCTGGATTTTCACCGTTGATGAATGCCTTGATTTTAATTCTTTTGTTTTCATACCAGTTGTGCAAATGATAAACTACAGCAAATTGATGATCAACATCATTGTCAGGATAGTGAATCCCACACAAATCAGTTAAAAAATGAAAACGTAATGTGGGGTCATTTTTCAAAAAAAGAATCACAGCCGTAATTTTATCGGCAGCCACTTCAAATGAAAATATATCTTTTTCCTGCTTGAATTCAAAAACAGCTGAATCAAATGTTTCAACTAATTTCTCTTGGATTTGTATTGTTTCTAGCGCCATTATTTATTTGATATTATAAGAAGCTAATAATTCTTGGTATTCTGGAGAACTTCTTCTTCTTACTGATTCCGTTTTAACCAATTCTTGCAATTTCATTACGCCATCTACAATTTGCTCTGGTCTTGGCGGACAACCCGGAACATAAACATCAACTGGAATCACTTTATCAATCCCTTGTAAAACAGAATAAGTATCAAAAATTCCTCCTGAACAAGCACATGCTCCAACAGCAATTACCCAACGAGGTTCTGACATTTGCTCATAAACCTGACGCAAGATAGGCGCCATTTTTTTTGAAATTGTCCCCATTACCATTAGCATATCTGCTTGACGAGGAGAAAAACTCACTCTTTCAGAACCAAAACGTGCCAAATCATAATGTGAAGCCATCGTTGCCATAAACTCAATACCACAACAAGAAGTTGCAAAAGGCAAAGGCCATAATGAATTAGCACGAGCCAATCCTACTACATCATTCAGTTTTGTAGCGAAGAACCCCTCACCAACAACACCTTCTGGTGGCTCAACCATATTTATTTTAGAATCGCTCATTTTTTATTATTTTGAATTATAAACTTTGAATTATAAATTACAATGAAACCATTTAAAATTTAGAATTCAACATTTAAAATAAATCTTTATTCCCACTCTAAAGCTTTCTTTTTGATAATGTAGAAAAAACCTACCAAAAGCAAAAGCATAAAAACTACCATTTTAACCATTCCTTCCATTCCTAATTCTTTGAAATTGATTGCCCATGGGTAAAGAAAAATCACCTCAACATCAAACAAAACAAACAATATAGCAACAAGAAAATATTTGACTGAAAAAGGAATCCTAGCGTTTCCAACAGATTCTATACCACATTCGAAGTTTTTATCTTTGATTTCAGAGTTCCGTTTTGGACCTAATTTCCCAGAAATAAGTATTGTTCCAACTACGAAACCTACAGCTAAAACGAACTGCATTAAAATAGGAATATAATTTAATTGATCAGACTGCATAAGTATCTTTTTTTGGTGCAAAAATAAGCCACAAAGATAGGTTTCAAGGAATTAAAACACAAGCTAAAAATTGAAATTAATTTCTTCGAAAATATGATTTCCTTGTAATTTTTAATGATTATAAATAATCTCGTTTTTATAAAGTCTTATTTTCACAATAATGCAAAAAAAAACGTTCCGAATATATCGGAACGTTTTAAACATTCGTAGGCAAAAAAAATTAATTTTTTATGCTTAGATTACTGCTACTTTCGCAGCAACTTTTCCTTTTCTTCCTTCTTC
>JBJOQF010000047.1:0-22766 GCA_046050185.1 Bacteroidota bacterium | reverse complement strand
ATTAGGAGAAACTAATTATCTGGAAAAAATCACGGCACAATCTAAATTTAGAAAAATTAGAACGATGCTCATTCAAATTGAAAATGATAAAAATGCACAGTATGAAATGTTGCAATCTTTGGTACAATCAGATGAGAAAATTGAAATAAAAAGCAAAACAATAAAAGCAATTTCTAATTTAACTAACGAAACAAGTAAATCGTATTATACTGCTTATTTAGAAAATGTCACTAAAAATTATCAGCGCCAAATTGATTTACAAAAACAGCATTGGTTACCAGATATAAACGTGGATTATTTTCAAGGGAAAAATAACGGTTTATCACAATCCTTGTACGGTTTTCAAGTTGGATTAGCAGTTCCGATTTTATTTTCTGGGAATGTTTCTAAAACTAAAGTTGCACAATTAGAATTACAAAGTTGGGAGCAACATAAGCAAAACGAAGAACTTAAAATCGATAAATATATTGCTCAAAAAAATAATGAATTAGCTAAATATCAAGAAGCCATCAATTATTACAATCAATACGGTAAAAAATTATCTGATGAAATTATCAAAGTTGGAAATAACAGCTACAAACATGGTGAAATAGATTTCTTTCAATACATTCAAAGTTTAGAAAATGCCACTACAATTCAAGTAGATTATTTAGACACTATTTTACAATTCAACAAGACACAATTAGATTTAGAATACCTTAATTTTTAATATTTTACAAATGAAAAAATCAATTTATATAATCGCATTATCCTTTATTTTATTTTCTTGCAAAGAAACTAAAACAGAAGTACCAACTCTCAAAGACGACGGTTTGATAACAGCTACTAAAGAACAGTTTCAGTCTTCAGGAATGGAAATTGCCAGTCCTACAGAACAAGATTTTGACGCAACAGTTAAAGCTTCGGGGAGAATTGATGTCCCGCCTCAAAATAGGGCAAAAATCACTACTTTTATTGGTGGTTATGTAAAATCAACAAAACTTTTAGTTGGTGACAAAGTAACTAAAGGCCAGGCTTTATTGACATTAGAAAATACAGAATTTCTAGATATTCAGAAAGATTATTTGGAAGTGGCGGAGCAAATCAAATATTTAAAATCCGAATACGAACGTCAAAAAACATTGTATGATGAAAAAATAACCTCACAAAAGAACTACTTAAAAGCAGAAAGTGAGTACCGACGTGCCAAAGCGATGCATCAAAGTTTAAAGGCCAAATTAGTACTATTAAACATTAATCCATCTCAAGTGGAGAAAGGTAAATTAACCTCAATCATAACTATTTTTTCGCCTATTTCAGGAGATATTGTTGTTATGAATGCCAATGTGGGAATGCTTATGGGACCATCAGATGTGATTTTGGAAATTGTGGATACAGACCATTTGCATTTAGAATTATCTGTTTTTGAAAAAGATATTTTGAAGGTAAAAATCGGCCAGAAAATTAAATTTAAAGTTCCAGAAGCTTCAAAAGAAGAATTCAATGCAGAAGTACATTTAGTAGGAAAATCAATTGAAGGAAATGACCGAACAATTAATGTTCATGGACATTTAGATGACGCTATTAAACAACGTTTATTAACCGGAATGTTTGTAGAAGCAGGTATCGTTGTGGATTCTAAAAAAGGTTTAGCTATTCCGGTAGAAGCATTAATAACTGAAAACAACAAAAATTTTGTACTTTTATTAGATAATGAAAAAAATGGATTTTCATTTAAAAAAATAAGTGTTTCTATAGGTGAAAAATCTGAACAATTTGTTGAAATTTTACCCAATAGCACTATTAATGCAGCTTCAAAAATATTAACAAAAGGAGTTTTTGATTTAGCCAATTAAAAGAAAACAATATGGATTTAAACAAACTAAAAAATCAATTACAAACGGAAGTAGACACTTCCTTTTTGTATGACAGCATTGCCGCAATTCAATCAGATGATAATCTTACACGTGTTTTACGAGGATTGTCTGATATAGAAAAAAGACATGCCGAACACATGTTCGATAAAGTATTGACTTTGGAGCCAAATTATAAAATGCCTTTGCCTTCAGGAAGAGCAAAATTGCAATTGAAACTGGGTAAAGTTTTTGGTTATACTTCTATAATTAGTAGTCTTTCAAGTATTGAAAAGCAATTTGCGGTTAATGCAATAAAAAACAAAATTGAAAGCGGGGAGAAACCAACAGGTTTTGAACACAATCACCTTAATATTATTGAAGCCGTAAACAATAATGCGGCGCTAAATGTGTCAGGTGGGTTTTTATCTAAATTTGAAAGCAGACATAAATCAGTTGGCGGTAATGCATTGCGAGCTGCAGTTTTAGGTTCTAATGACGGATTGGTTTCTAATATGAGTTTAGTTATGGGAGTTGCCGGTGCCGCAGTTTCTAATAATACGATATTGCTAACCGGAATTGCAGGGCTATTGGCAGGAGCAATTTCAATGGCTTTGGGCGAATGGCTTTCGGTACAAAGTTCCAGAGAATTAAATCAACGCCAAATTGACTTAGAAACGGAAGAACTGGAAGCTTCACCTGAAGAAGAGAAAAAGGAATTAATCTTATTGTATCAAGCTAAGGGAATGAATATTGAAGAAGCTAAAAAATTAGCCGAAAAAGCATTTGAAAATCCGCAAACAGCTATAGATGCTATAATTACTGAGGAATTAGGTATTGATAAAGAAGAATTAGGAGGTTCAGCCTGGGAAGCAGCTATTGCCTCTTTTGTACTTTTTTCAATAGGAGCAATTATACCTTTATATCCATTTATGTTTTTAGATGGAAAAAACGCAATTTTATTGAGTCTTGGAAGTAGTGTTATCGGTCTTTTTGGAATAGGTGCCGCAATAACTTTATTAACTGGAAAAAGTATTATGTTCTCCGGATTTCGGCAAGTATCTTTTGGGTTAGCAGCAGCAGCGGTAACGTATGGAATAGGTTCTTTAATAGGTGTTTCATTAGCTGGATAAAATAAATAATTAGTTTCAAATAAAATCGATATTATTGTACTAACTTTTAAACCTTAAACAATTTATATTTATGAATGACGCGCATTTACACATGGTAGTTAACCATTTTCCAATTATCGGAACGATTTTAGGACTTGGAATTTTAATAACTGGAATAATTTTAAAGAATAATTCGGTAAAAAATACCGCTTATGCTTTATTCATAGTTGCAACACTTTTTACACTTGCGAGTATGGCTACTGGCGATGGAGCAGAAAGATTGGTTGAAGATATGCCTAATATAGGAAAAAAAATAATTCATGAACATGAAGAAATCGCAGAAAAGCTAGCGCTTGTATTGGATTTACTTGGAGTGATTTCAATTTTAGGTATCGTTTTAAATGTAAAAAAACATTCTAAAGCTAAGTTTATCTCGTTTGTAGCTGTTATTATAGCAATTTTAGGTGTTTATTTAACGACTTTAGTTGGAACTTCCGGAGGTGAAATACGTCATACTGAAATAAGGGAAGGCAACACTGATTCAACGGTTACAAATAGTGTTGATTCAGAAAAACCGGAACCAAAAGAATACGACAGATAGTATTAATTTAACAATAAAATACCTTTAAGTTAAATTAAAAATTGGATTGTAAATCATTTATCTCTTATATTTGCAAAAGAATTTAAGATCAATACAATTACATAAAACATGTCAATAAATAAATTACATCATCATCATTTTCATTATTGCTCTCAAGCGATGTGTTAATGTTATGTGTGTAAATCATCATAATCTAAAAACCCGTTTGAGTACATCAAGCGGGTTTTTTATTGCTTGAAATTTGTACTCAATCATAATATTCTAAAGAAAAAAAACAAAAACTAAACAAAAATGAGTACACTAAAAATTGCAATTCAAAAATCAGGACGTTTAAACGAAGACAGTATTCAAATTCTAAAAGATTGTGGGATTTCTATAAACAATGGAAATGACCAACTTAAAGCATCGGCTTCCAATTTCCCATTAGAAGTGTTGTATTTAAGAAATTCAGATATTCCTCAATATTTAATTGATGGTGTTGTAGATGCTGCAATTGTTGGAGATAATCTTTTGGTTGAAAAAGGAAAAAATATTGAAGTTGCAGAAAAATTAGGGTTTTCAAAATGTAAAGTTTCGGTAGCAGTTCCTAAAAATTTTCAGTATAATTCAGTAAAAGATTTGGATGGATTACGAATTGCTACTTCATACCCAAATACTGTTTTAGACTTTTTTAATTCTAAAAATGTAACCGTTGATTTACACCAAATTTCAGGTTCAGTAGAAATTGCTCCAAATATTGGTCTTGCTGATGCTATTGTAGATATTGTTTCCAGCGGAAGTACTTTGTTTAAAAATAATTTAAAAGAAGTAGAAGTTATTTTTAAAAGTGAAGCAGTTTTGGCTGTTTCTCCAAAAATAACAATTGAGAATAAAGCTATTTTAAACAAATTACAATTCAGAATCCAATCGGTTTTAAGAGCGCGTAAATCAAAATACATTTTGATGAATGTTCCAAATGACAAAATCGAGCTTATCAATAAAATTTTACCTGTATTGAAAAGTCCAACCGTAATGCCTCTGGCACAAGAAGGTTGGTCAAGTGTACACACGGTTATTGAAGAAGATCGCTTTTGGGATGTTATTGATCAATTAAAAGATGCAGGAGCTGAAGGAATTTTAGTTTGCCCAATTGAGAAAATGGTTTTATAAAATAAAATTCGAGAAGTTAGAATTTAAAATCGTGAATATTTAAATCTTTTGAATCATTTAATATTTCAATTAAATTAAAAATGAATAAAATATACAATCCAAAACCAGAAAATTGGTCTTCCATTTTAGAGAGACCTACCAAAACTGTTGATGATATAGAAGCAACAGTAAAAGAAATTTTCAAGGAAGTACAAAAGAAAGGTGATGTTGCTGTTGCAAAATATACTTCTCTTTTTGACGGTGTATCAATCGAAAACTTAGAAGTTTCTAAAGCTGAAATTGATGTGGCTATTGCGTCCATTTCTTCTGAATTAAAAGAAGCTATTCAACTAGCTAAGGCAAATATTAAAAAATTTCATTCTGCTCAAAAAACGGAAAGAGTGGTAGTGGAAACTATTGAAGGAGTAAATTGTTGGCAGGAAAAAAGACCAATCCAAAAAATTGGTTTGTATATTCCCGGAGGGACAGCTCCATTATTTTCTACTGTATTAATGCTTGCTGTTCCTGCAAAAATTGCAGGTTGCAAGGAAATTGTATTGTGTTCTCCTCCAGATAAAAGCGGAAATATAAATCCAGCTATTTTATATGCTGCAAATTTATGTGGTGTAACTAAAATTTTGAAAGTAGGAGGAATTCAAGCTATTGCAGCAATGACTTTTGGAACAGAAACTATTCCCAAAGTGTATAAAATTTTCGGACCTGGAAATCAATTTGTAACGGTTGCGAAGCAATTAGCCACACAATTTGGTGTAGCAATCGATATGCCTGCCGGTCCATCAGAATTATTGATTGTAGCTGATGATACTGCTGTTCCAGCTTTTGTGGCATCTGATTTATTATCTCAAGCTGAACATGGAGCGGATAGCCAAGTTATTTTGGTTTCAACATCAAAAAAAATAATTAATGCTGTTGAAAATGAAGTTCAAATACAAATGGATTTACTTCCAAGAAAAACGATTGCTGAAAAAGCCATTGCTAATTCAAAATTGATTTTTGTGGAAAACGATACCATTGCCTTAGAATTAATCAATGAATACGGGCCAGAACATTTTATCATTTGTTCTCAATACGATGATTTTTACAGTAATGGTGTTCATAACGCAGGTTCCGTATTTATAGGTAATTATACTCCTGAAAGTGCTGGAGATTATGCTTCAGGAACTAATCATACCTTACCTACAAACGGGTATGCAAAAAATTATAGTGGCGTAAATCTGGATAGTTTTACTAAAGCAATGACTTTCCAGAAAATATCTCCAAAAGGAATACAAAACATCGGTAAAGCGATTGAAATCATGGCGGAGGCTGAAGGTTTGCAAGCACACAAAAATGCAGTTACATTACGATTAAAAGCGATTGAAGATGAAAAATAATTTCGATATAAATAATTTAGTTAGAGAAAACGTAAAGCAATTAAAACCCTATTCTTCGGCACGCGATGAATTTGAGGATTTTGATACTGCTGATATGATTTTTTTGGATGCCAATGAAAATCCATTTGAAAATGGCGTAAATCGCTATCCAGATCCACAACAAATGAGTGTAAAAGGAATTTTGGCAAAACAAAGAAATGTCAAAACAAATCAAATTTTACTGGGTAACGGAAGTGATGAAGTATTGGATTTGTTATTCAGAGCTTTTTGTGAACCAAAAACAGACAACGTAATTACATTGCCACCAACATACGGGATGTATGGCGTTTTGGCTAATATCAATGCAGTTCAAAATAAAGAAGTATTACTTTCAGAGGATTTCCAGCCGCAAATTGAGAAAATCATGGAAGCTGTTGATGAAAATACTAAAATTATCTTTTTGTGTTCGCCAAATAATCCAACCGGAAATTCATTTTCAAACGAAAGTGTGACTTATTTGCTAAAAAATTTCAATGGGTTGGTTGTAATTGACGAAGCATATATTGACTTTTCAAAAAAGGAAAGTTGGATTAATAAATTAGACGAATATCCAAATTTAGTCATTACCCAAACATTATCTAAAGCGTATGGTTTAGCAGGAATTAGATTAGGCATTTGCTATGCATCTGCAGAAGTGATTTCGGTTTTAAATAAAATAAAACCACCATATAATGTGAATGAGTTGACGCAAAAAAGAGCTTTGGACAGATTAGATAATTCAGAAAAAATAAAATCTGAAATTGAATCTATAATAACACAAAGAGAAGATTTACTTAAAGTATTACTTAATGTAAATTTTACCAAAAAAATATATCCAACTGAGGCCAATTTTATCTTGATAAAAGTAGATGACGCCAATAAAAGATATGACGAATTGATTGCAAAAGGAATCGTGATTAGAAACAGAACAACCCAACCTTTATGCGATAATTGTTTGCGTTTAACCGTTGGAACCGAAATAGAAAATAAAAAATTAATAGCAGCCTTACAAAGCTTAAACGCTTAGTTCAAATAATTATATAATGAAAAAAATACTTTTTATAGATCGTGACGGAACAATGGTTTTGGAACCAAATGATTATCAATTAGACAGTTTCGAAAAATTAGAATTTTATCCTAAAGCGTTTCAATTTCTTGGAAAAATCGCTTTGGAACTAGATTTTGAACTTGTCATGGTTACAAATCAAGATGGTTTAGGAACTGATTCTCATCCGGAAATTAATTTTTGGCCCGTTCATAATTTAATTATGAAAGCTTTTGAAAATGAAGGAGTTGTTTTTAGTAATGTTCTTATTGACAAGACTTTTCCACACGAAAACGTGCCAACTCGTAAACCAGGGACTGCAATGTTGACAAAATACATTGATAATCCAGAGTATGATTTAGCAAATTCATTCGTAATAGGAGACAGAATAACTGATGTTGAATTAGCAAAAAACCTAGGGTCAAAAGCTATTTTTATCAACACAGACGAAGCTTTAGGAAGTGCTGAAATTGCTTCAAAAAGAGAAGAATTGGACTCCGTTATTGCTTTACAAACTACAGATTGGAAAGTAATTTATGAGTTTTTGAAACTTGAAGAACGTTCTGCTTCGATAGAAAGAAAAACAAACGAAACGGATATTTATATCAAGTTGAATCTTGACGGAACCGGAAAAAGCAAAATCGAAACAGGAATTGCCTTTTTTGACCACATGCTGGACCAAATTGCCCGTCACGGACAAATGGATTTAGAAATCCTTGTAAAAGGAGATTTGGAAGTTGATGAACACCATACTATTGAAGATACAGCAATTGCGCTTGGTGAAGTTTTTGCAAAAGCATTAGGAAATAAATTAGGAATAGAACGTTACGGTTTTTGTTTGCCAATGGATGATTGTTTAGCGCAAGTGGCTATTGATTTTGGAGGCAGAAACTGGTTAATGTGGGAAACCGAATTCAAACGGGAGATGGTAGGAAAAATGCCCACGGAGATGTTTTATCATTTCTTCAAATCTTTCTCAGATGGAGCTAAAGCCAACATCAACATCAAAGCGGAAGGAACAAACGAACATCATAAGATTGAAGCCATTTTTAAAGCTTTTGCAAAAGCGATAAAAGTAGCCGTAAAAAGGGATACGGAGAAGATGATTTTGCCAAGTACGAAGGGAATGCTTTAAAAAATTATGAATTATAAATTATGAATTATTAAGTGTTAAATCCTTAATGAACTTAATTTCTTAATGGTTAAAAAGAATGAAAATAGTAATCATAAATTACGGAGCAGGAAACATTCAAAGCATTATGTTTGCCATCGAAAGATTGGGATTCAAAGCTGTTTTGAGTAATAATCCTGACGAAATTAAAGCAGCCGATAAAGTAATCTTTCCAGGAGTTGGTGAAGCAAGTTCAGCAATGAAAATGCTTTTAGAAAGTGGTTTAGACACTTTGATTCCAAGCTTGAAACAACCCGTTTTAGGAATTTGCCTTGGTATGCAATTAATGTGCAACAAATCAGAGGAAGGGAATACTAAAGGTTTGGCGATTTTTGATGTTGATGTGATTAAATTTACACCAAAAGTGAAAGTGCCGCAAATGGGCTGGAACCAAATTTATAATTTGAAATCGCCTTTATTCGAAGGGATTGATGAGAACGAATACATGTATTTGGTACATAGTTTTTATGCTCCAAATTGTCCCGAAGCGATTGCTACAACTGACTATGAAGTAGAATATGCCTCAGCTTTGCAGAAGGATAATTTCTACGGAACACAATTTCACCCAGAAAAAAGCGGTGACATTGGAGAACAAATTTTGGCTAATTTCTTGAAGTTATAAATTTTAATGGCAATATTAAATAATCAGCGGAATGAGATTGCTTCGTTCCTCGCAATGACAAATAAAATGAGAATAATACCCGCAATAGACATCATAGAAGGAAAATGTGTCCGCTTGTCAAAAGGTGATTACAATACCAAAATTATATACAATGAAAACCCGCTTGAAGTGGCAAAATCATTCGAAGCACATGGAATAGAATACTTGCATTTGGTTGATTTAGACGGAGCAAAGTCGAGTAAGATTGTGAATTATAAAATATTGGAGCAAATAGCAACACAAACCAAATTGAAAATTGATTTTGGTGGTGGATTAAAATCGGATTCTGATTTGAAAATTGCTTTCGAAAGTGGTGCGAATCAAATTACCGGCGGAAGTATTGCCGTGAAAAATAGAGAACTATTCGAAAAATGGATTGCAGAATATGGTTCTGATAAAATTATTTTAGGAGCAGATGCTAATAATGAAAAAGTAGCAGTTTCGGGTTGGTTAGAAGATTCTAATGAAGACTTGATTCCTTTCATACAAGATTACCAAAACAAAGGAATTCAATATGTGATTTGTACGGATATCGCCAAAGACGGTATGCTTGAAGGACCATCTTTTGATTTATATAAAAAAATTATTGATCAATGCACTGTCACTTCGAGCGGAGTCGAGAAGTTGGCGGAAGCCAACGGCATAAAATTAATTGCTTCAGGAGGAATTTCTACTTTTGATGAATTACCAAGACTGGCTGAATTAGGTTGTGAAGGAACAATAATCGGAAAAGCAATTTACGAAGGACGAATTTCATTGAAACAATTGGAAAAATATGTTTTAAGTATGAATTATTAAGTTTTAAGTATGAGTGAAGACGTAATAAAATTAAAAAGTCTTTCTTTTGCCATTAGAATTGTTAATTTATATAAAACTTTAAATAGTAGAAGTGAATATGTAATGAGTAAACAAATTTTACGTTCCGGAACTTCTGTAGGTGCAAATATTAGAGAGGCTAAAAATGCAGAAAGCAAAGCTGATTTTATTCATAAAATGGGTATTTCTCAAAAAGAAGCAGACGAAACATTATATTGGCTTGAACTTTTACAAGCAACAAATTATATTTCAAATGAAGAATTTTTAAGTTTAAATAACGATGGTGTAGAAGTTTTAAAATTAATAAAAAGCATAATTATTACTTCTAAAAATAATCTCAAAAAAACGTAATAATTCATCCTTACAATTTAATACTTAATTTAGATGTTAACAAAAAGAATTATTCCCTGTCTCGATATAAAAAACGGAAGAACCGTAAAAGGTGTTAATTTTGTGGACTTGCGAGATGCGGGAGATCCAGTAGAATTAGCCAAAATATATTCGGATGAAGGTGCTGACGAATTGGTTTTTTTGGATATTTCAGCAACGGAAGAAAGAAGAAAAACCTTAGTTGATTTGGTACGTAAAGTCGCTTCAACTATTAATATTCCATTTACTGTTGGTGGTGGAATTTCATCCGTTAGTGATGTTGAAGTATTGTTACAAAACGGGGCTGACAAAGTTTCTATTAATTCATCGGCTGTGAAAAATCCGCAGTTGATTAATGATCTTGCACAAAAATTTGGTAGTCAATGTGTCGTTGTTGCGATTGATGCCAAACAAATTGATGGACAATGGATTGTTCATTTAGTGGGCGGAAAAGTACCTACAGAATTGAATTTATTTGATTGGGCAAAGGAAGTGGAACAAAGAGGCGCAGGCGAAATTCTGTTTACCTCAATGGATAATGACGGAACTAAAAACGGGTTTGCCAATGAAGCTTTGGCAACACTTTCGGACTTGGTTAATATTCCTATTATTGCTTCTGGTGGTGCGGGAAACATACAACATTTTGTAGCTGCTTTTCTGGAAGGAAAAGCTGACGCAGCATTGGCTGCAAGTGTATTTCATTTTAAAGAAATTGAAATCAAAACATTAAAAAAAGAACTTAAAAACAACAATATCGAAGTACGGATTTAAATTAAGGCATAAGTATTAAGTATGAGTTATTAAGTATTGAGTTGCTTATTTATCCAAAAACTTAATACTTAAGACTTACAACTTAATAATTAAAAAAAATGAACATAGATTTCTCAAAAAACACAGACGGATTAATTCCTGCCATAATTCAAGATAGTGAAACCAAAGCAGTTTTAATGTTAGGTTTCATGAATGCCGAAGCCTATCAAAAAACGGTTGACACTAAAAAAGTAACTTTTTATAGCCGCACGAAACAAAGACTTTGGACAAAAGGTGAGGAAAGTGGCAATTTTCTGAATCTGATTGACATCAAAAATGACTGTGATAATGATACTTTGTTGATCCAGGTAAAACCGGAAGGGCCAACATGTCATAAAGGTACAGATACGTGTTGGGCTAACGAAAACAAAGCAGATTATGGCTTTATTTCAAATTTAGAAGATACAATCCAACTTCGAAGAGAAAATGCTAATTCTGAAAAAAGTTATGTTGCTTCCCTATTCAAATTAGGAATGAATAAAATTGCCCAAAAAGTAGGTGAGGAAGCAGTTGAAGTTGTTATTGAAGCTAAAGATAACAATGATGATTTGTTTTTGAGCGAAAGTGCTGATTTGCTTTTTCATTACCTTATATTGTTGCAGGCCAAAGGATTTAAGCTAAATGATGTTGTGGAAGTTTTAAAAAGCCGCCAAAAATAAAATCAATTAATTTTTTACCGATACAAACCCAATAGGAAATTCATTTACTATTGGGTTTTCTTTTTTCTTTTATTTCAAATCGTAATCAACTATATTTACTATTATTTTAAAAATACAAGTAGTATAATGCAAGTGATGAATTCAGATAATACCACATTTACCGAAGAATTAAATAATTCAATATCAAATACAGGGCTACATATAATTCTTACAACTGATGAAGATGATTCGAGACCGGTTTATATTTCAGGGAATTTCAATAATTGGTATACTCAGGATAAAGAATTTATGATGGAGAAAATTGGTATTGGTTTGTATCATTACAAATTCCAGCATGATTTTGATTATCCTGCCGAGCTTTTGTATAAATTTACGAAAGGCGATTGGAGTGAAGTAGAAATTGACAGACATGGAAATCGTACTGAAAATCGCTCAACACTGAAGCATACCGGAGTTCAAAAAGAACATGTTGCGAGATGGAGAAAAAACTGGTTGCCTTTTAAGCAATCTTTTTTGCCGCAAGTTCAGTTAATTTCTGATGAATTTTTAATTCCACAGCTTAACAAAACCAGAAAAATTTGGGCTCTGTTGCCTCATGATTATGATCATTCAAGCGAAAGTTATCCAGTAATGTACTTGCAGGATGCCCAAAATTTATTCAATGAATCAGCCGAATTTGGCAATTGGGAAATTGACAAAAAACTGGCAGTTATGTCAGAATATAAAATTGGGAAAATTATAATTATTGCCATAGAACATGCCGAAGAAGATCGCATAAAAGAATACAATGTTGGCAAAACAGTATTAGGAAAAGGTCAAGGCAAGAAATATATTCGATTTGTAACAGATACTTTAAAACCATACATAGATAATAATTTTCGAACTAAAAAAGAACGGGAATTTACTGGAATAGGAGGAAGTTCTATGGGTGGATTAATTAGTGTTTTTAGTGGATTAAGAAACCCTGAAGTTTATGGCAAATTAATGATTTTTTCACCATCACTTTGGGTAGTTCCAGAGCTAAAAATCAATTCTGAAAAAGTCAATTCAGCAGATACAAAAATCTATTTGTATGCCGGGGGAGATGAAAGTGCAACAATGATTGAACACGTGAAAAAGTTTCAAAAGGATTTGATTTCAAGCGAATTTGTAAAAGACAAATCAAAGATTAATTTAAGTATCAATAGACAAGGGAAGCATAGTGAAACCTATTGGAGTGATGAATTTCCTAAAGCAATAGAATGGTTATTTTTTAATACAAAAGAAACGTAGAGACGCGATTTAGTTTAAAATAAATAAAGTATAATGCATTAATAGCGTTTCTATCAATAAGCGATAAAAAATCAAAAGAACAAATGAAAACAAATACAGTAGTAAACTTAGATAATTTTTCAGGAACAATTTTAATTCCGGCTTTTGAAACATACTCAAAAAGTATCGTTCCTATTGCATTTAATGGATTGGAAATTACTTCTAAAGTTTTTTTTGGTAAAAAAGACACCCATTATTTAGCCGAAAAAGATAACAATACATATATTTTTATCGGTCTGGGAAAAACGATAGACTATAAATCATTGAAAACTATTTTTCGTCGTATCTCATCGAAACAAAAGGATAATTTCAGTTCGAATATAGCTTTAGTTATACCAGAACAATTACCTCAGGATCAGGTTGAAGCTATTATATCAGGTTTGCTTTTAGGAACATACGATTTAGGTCATTTTAAGTCTGATAAAAACGCACATCCTTTTTTAGATCCTAATTTTACGTTGAATTTGGTTTCCGAAAAAGATTATTTGGCTACAGCCAAAAAAGGAATTAAAATTGCCAAAGCACAATTAGCAACCTATAATTTAGTCGATTTACCGCCCAATACCATTAATCCAAAATATTTAGCAAATTGGGCTAAAGAGACCGGAGAAAAATATGGATTTGATGTAGAAGTTCTAGGTTATGAAGCTTCAAAAATTGCAGGTCTTGGCGCATTTTTAGCAGTAGGAAAAGGAAGTGAAAATGAACCTCAATTTATCATTATGAATTACACTCCCGCAGCCAAAGTGGAACACATAAAACATGTTGGATTGGTAGGAAAAGGAATAACCTTTGATACCGGTGGATTAAATATAAAAACAGCAGGAATGGTTCACATGAAATGTGATATGGCCGGCGGTGGTGCAGTATTTGGAGCGATGCAACTTATAGCCGATTTGCAATTGCCTGTAAAAGTTACAGCTATTGTTCCTTGTGCCGAAAATTCAGTTGATGCCAAATCATTTTTGCCAAGTGATGTGATTCACAGTTATAGTGGACATTCGATTGAAATCATTGATACTGATGCTGAAGGCCGACTCGTTTTGGCAGATGGATTATCGTATTTAATTAAGAATTTCAAACCGGAATATATTGTAGATATTGCAACACTTACAGGAAGCAGCATTGGTACTTTTGGTTATGAATGTGGAGCTTTGTTTACTAATAACGAGGAAATATCAAAGAAATTACAAGAAACTGGTGATGCAATTGGAGAGCGTTTGTGGCCTTTGCCGCTTTGGGATGTTTATAAATCAGATATTGAAAGTGATATTGCCGATGTGAAAAATTATAGCGGAAAACCTGTTGCCGGAGCTATAAGTGCGGCTAAATTTTTAGAATATTTTACTCAAGAACACAAAGCTTGGGCTCATCTTGACGTTGCAGGAGTGGCATTTGGCGATGATGAATTTGCCAAAAGCAAACACGCAACAGCGTATGGGGTTCATTTATTAACTAAATTTATAGAAAATTTATAAAATATGGAAAACTCTAAAGTATTCTTTTGCATTTCAAATTATTTCAAAGGTGCTGATTTTTTAATTAATTTAAAAAAATTAGGCAACAAAGTCTATTTAGTGACGAGTGAAAAACTGAGAGACAAACCATGGCCACATCAATATATTGATGAAATTTTTTATATGGAAGGGCAAGATATCGATTGGAATTTAGAGCATTTATTATTGGGTGTTGGTAATTTCATGAAGTCCACAAAAATTGATGCTATTGTAGCTTTAGATGACTATGATGTCGAAAAAGCAACTTATCTAAGAGAAAATCTAAGAATTGACGGAATGGGACAAACTACAGGTCGTTATTTTAGGGATAAACTCGCCATGCGTATGAGAGCAAAGAGCTGTGGTATTCCAATTCCTGCCTTTTGTTCTTTATTTAATGATCATGATATAAATACATTTGCTGACACTGTTGCTGCTCCATGGGTTTTGAAACCTCGTTCTGAAGCTTCGGCAGCGGGAATTATAAAAGTATATGACAAAGAAACTTTGTGGATACATATTAATGAAATGGGCAACAATCGATTCAAATATTTATTGGAACAATTCAAGCCTGGCGATGTGTACCATTGTGATAGTTTAATTTTGGACCGCAAGATTTTGTTTCAATTAACTTCTAAATACTTAGCTACACCAATGGAAATTTCACAAAGTGGCGGCGTTTTTCGTTCGGCTAATATCGAGTATAATTCCGGCGATGATAAAGCCATAAAAAAAATAAACGAACAAGTAATGAAGGGATTTGGATTGAAACATGGTGCCGCTCATACTGAATTTATTAAATGTAAGGAAGATGGACAAATCTATTTTCTGGAAACTTCATCTCGAGTAGGAGGAGCGCATCTGGCAGAAATGGTTGCCGAAGCTTCTAATATTAATTTATGGATGGAGTGGGCAGCAATTGAAGATGCCTTGGCAAAAGAAACCCAATACACTTTACCAAAAGTGAAGAAAGAATATGCAGGTATAGTTTTGACTCTTTCAAAATTTCAACATCCTGATTTATCTTCGTTTTCAGATCCTGAAGTTTGCTTCAGAGTGCCGTTAGAATATCATGCGGGATTGATTGTAAAATCAGATAAACAGGAAAGAGTTTTAGAACTATTAGAAGATTACGGTAGTCGTTTAGTTACTGGTTTTACTGCTGTTGTACAACAAAATTCGGTTTCTAAATTACATTAATACAAGGGTTTATTAAAAATTATTTACATTTTATTTCAAAAATCAGTAATTCATGAAAAGATATTTTAGTATTATTTGTTTCTCATTTCTTATTTTTAATAGTGCTAATGCACAAGGACTTCTTGAACAGAAAAAGCAGGCTTTTACAAGACAGGATTCTTTACGAGGAAGTATTACTAAAGAAAGAGCGTGGTGGGATGTGAAATATTATCACCTTAATGTTAAAGTAAATCCTGCTGACAGTACTATTACAGGTTCTAATACCATAAAATATCTAGTACTAAAAGAATACAATATCATGCAAATTGATTTGCAAAATCCTATGATGATTTCCAAAGTCATTCAAGATGGTATAACTTTAAAATACAAAAGAGAAGGAAATGCATTTTTTATTGAATTGATTGCTCCTCAAAGGGCAGGTTCAACAAAAGAACTTACAGTATTTTATGGAGGAAAACCTAAAATTGCGGTAAATCCGCCTTGGGATGGGGGGATAACCTGGAAAAAAGACAAAAATGGAAATCCTTTTATTGCCTCTTCTTGTCAAGGATTAGGCGCAAGTGTTTGGTGGCCTAATAAAGACCACATGTATGACGAAGTGGAAAGTATGCTAATTAGTGTAAATGTTCCAAAAAACCTAACCGATGTTTCTAACGGTCGTTTGCAAAGTGTAAACCAAATGAAAGATGGAACTAAAACCTATAACTGGTTTGTATCAAACCCAATCAATAATTATGGTGTAAATATAAATATAGGTGATTATGTTACTTTTTCAGAAAAATATAAAGGGGAAAAAGGAGATTTAGATTGTACTTATTATGTTCTTAGAAACAATTTGGACAAAGCAAAAAAACAATTCCATGATGTTCCGCGTATGCTGAAAGCTTTTGAGTATTGGTTTGGACCATATCCATTTTATGAAGACAGTTACAAGTTAGTTGAAGCTCCGTATTTAGGAATGGAACATCAAAGTAGTATAACGTATGGGAATGGTTTTCAAAACGGATATTTAGGAAGAGATTTAAGTGAAACGGGGTGGGGTTTAAAGTTTGATTATATCATTATTCATGAATCAGGTCATGAATGGTTTGCTAATAATATAACTTATAAAGATATTGCTGACATGTGGATACATGAAAGTTTTACTGATTATTCAGAAAGTCTTTTTCTTGAATATTATTATGGTAAAGAAGCGGGGTATACTTATGTAAGAGGTATTAGAAAAAATATTGAAAATGACAAACCTATTATAGGAAAATATGATGTAAATAATGAAGGCTCAAGTGACATGTATTATAAAGGGGCAAATATACTGCACACTTTACGTCAAATTGTAAATGATGATGTAAAATGGAGAACTATTTTAAAAGGATTGAACAGTACTTTTTATCATCAAACAGTTACCACAAAACAAATTGAAGATTACTTAAGTCAACAAGTTGGAATAGAGTTAAATCCATTCTTCAATCAATATTTGAGAGATATCAGAATTCCTATATTAGAATATTTTTTCAAAGAAAATCAACTTGGTTATCGTTGGACAAATTGTGTTCCTGATTTTAATATGCCTGTAAAAGTAACTTTGAATGGAAAAGAAGAATTACTGAAACCCAAAACGGAATGGAAGATTATTTCAGCTAAAACAGAAAATTCAAAATTAGAAATAGACAAAAATTTTTATGTTGCCGGATTTAATATAACAGAGTAAAAATTGATAGAATATTTTTTTACTAAAGAAGACTAGAGCATGCATCCCTTTACCTTTTTTTAAACTGTATCGGATTTTGGCCAACTACTTTCTTGAAAATTCTATTAAAATAAGAAAGACTTTCAAAGCCACACTCATAGCAGGTTTCTGTTACATTTTTATCACTTTTTAAAAGTATTTTTGCTTGTTCGATTCTAAACTGATTTAAAAATTCAGTAAATGTTAATCGCGTCATTTTTTTGAAATACCTACAAAAGGCAGCTTTAGATAAATGTGTCAGTTCTCCCATTTCTTCAATGGTTATATTTCGCTGAAAATTATTTTCAATAAAAGTATAGACAATTTTCAATCGATTTTGTTCTTTATTATTATAGAAATCATCAAATGGAACTTCGTGTAAATAGGTTATTTCATTTGATGTAGCCAACATTTGAAATAAAGATAAGACTTCGACAAACTGCTCAAAGTTAGGCAAATGATGAATTTCCTTTAATCGTTTTCCAACAGATTCTTTCGTTTTTCCGTTAAAACAAATTACTCTTTTTGAATTTTGAAATAATTGATGAATTGATGCAAGTTCTGGAGTTGTAACGAAATCATTTTTAAAAAAATCTTGTTTGATTTGTAAAACTACTTTTTCATATTCGGTTCTGATACCATAATCAAAATTTAAATGCGGAATATTAGACCCGATGAAAATCAAATCAGATCCTTCGAATTGTCCCACATGATTGCCTACACGTCTGTTACCAAGTGGTGCTTCAATAAAAGTTAATTCAAATTCCGGATGAAAATGCCAATAGTAAAAATCATTTAGTTTTGGATTAACTAAAATTCGAAAAGAACTTCCTGCTAAACGTTTGATGTCTTCAAAAACAATTTTCATCTGATTTCATTTATATTGACTTATAAATATACTATTAGTTCTTTAAATATAAAAATAAATATCAATATAGTACAAATTATGGTAAATTCTGTTGAAATTCAACTCGATAAATCCTGTTACATTTGAATTATGAAATTAAAGACTTAATCAATATGGAAAACAAGAATCAAAACATGGTGCCAACAATGACGCCAACAATGGCTACGAATGCACATACCGATATCCCAGGAAATCCTTCTGTTGCAAAATCAAGTACTGTAAAATTAAACGATCGTTCTAACGGTAAACCACTTCGTTTACTTACTGAAGAACAATGGAAATTTTGGATTGAGAATGGTTATATAATCATCAAAAATGCTGTTCCCAAAGAAAATGCTAAAAGATTAGCTGATTTCATTTGGGAATTTGAAGAAAAAGACCCAAATAATCCTGAAACTTGGTACGCACCACCACGAGCAGAAATGCAAATGAAAGAATTAAACAATAGCGGAATGGTGGAATTGTATAATCATCAATACCAATGGGATAATCGCCAAATGCAAAAAATATACGATGCTTTTGCAGATGTTTGGGGGACAGAGAAATTATGGGTAACAATCGATAGAGCCAATCTTAATTTTCCGGTACGTCCAGATCATGTATTTAAAGGATTTATTCATTGGGATTACGATCCGGAAACGAAACCACAAAATGTACAGGGAGTATTGGCATTAGTAGATGCTACAGATGAAAACATGGGTGGTTTTCAGTGTATTCCAGAATTATTTCGTACGTATGACACTTGGAAATTAACCCAGCCTGAGGATAGAAATCGTTTTCAACCTGACACTACAGATTTTGAAGGCAAATATGTAAAACCAAAAATGGAAGCTGGTGATTTATTAATTTTTAATAGTTCACAACCACACGGTATTCGTCCAAATTTAACAAAAGACAAAGTAAGGGTTGCTCAATATATTTCGATGATGCCTGCAGAAGAGGATAATGAAGAATTAAAACAATGGCGTATCAATTCTTGGAAAGACCGCATTGCACCGGTAGGATATGCTTTTCCGGGAGATCCTCGTAATTGGGAACAAACCAAACATCAAACGGCAGAACTGAGTGAATTAGGTAAAAAATTATTGGGAGTAGAGAAGTGGTAAAAAAAAATGGGATGCTAGCATCCCATTTTTTTGTAATTATATTTCTTTAGAAAATTAGATTAAGTTATTTTTAATATAATTATAACTTATAGCTGCAGATTCTATTGGATTAGGTTTGTAATTAGTTTCATGTTCTAAAAAGAAACGTTTCATTCCAGCACATTTAGCTTCCGCAAAAATGGCTTTGAAATCGATAGCTCCAGTTCCAATTTCAGCATTCCAATCCTTATTAACTTTATCCATATCTTTCACATGCCACATTTTAAATCGGCCTTGATGATCTTTGAATAATTGTAATGGGTTATTACCTGAACGAACTACCCAATATAAATCCATTTCAAAATCAACAAGATTTTTATCCGTTTCATTCAATAAAATTTCATATCCAGTAGTTGAACCAAATTTTATAAATTCGAAATCATGGTTATGATACGCTAATTTTAAACCTGATGCTTTACAAAGTTCAGCAACTTTATTTACTTGTAATGCCAATTTTTTGTAATCATCTGCAGTTGTTCCTCTCAATTCAGGGGTTATCCATGGAATTGTAACATATTCACTACCCAAATGATTCGCTGTTTCGATATATGATTTTACAATATCAGTAGAACCATCTTTTATCATTGAATTGAAATCGAAATGGTTACTGGTTGCTTTCAAGCCATTATCATCAAGCATCGATTTAAAATCATGTACTGATGTTCCAAAAAAACCATTAGTTGCAGAGTAACCGAATGTTTCTACTTCAGTAAAACCTATTTTTCCAACTTGTGCCAAAACACCTTTTACATCTTTTGGTAAAGTATCTCGTAAGGTCCATAATTGAATTCCAATTGGTCTCTTTTTTGAATCAAAAGCAAATGTTGGTGCAATAGCTAATGCTCCTAATGCTAAACCTGTATTAATTAAAAATTGTCTTCTTTTTATCATGATTATTTTTTTAGATTATTAAATATCACAAATAGTGATAGCTTTTATTAAGGAACTAATTTTATCCTGATTTTTAGGTATAAATTCTTGTCCAACAAATCCTTTGAACCCAGTTTCTGCAATTGCTTTCATTATTGCAACATAATTTAATTCCTGTGTTTCATCAATTTCATTTCTTCCAGGAACGCCAGCCGTATGAAAATGTGCAATATATTGATGGTTTTCTCGTATGGTTCTAATTACATCACCTTCATCAATTTGCATGTGATAAATATCGTAAAGTAGTTTGAAATTTTCAGAATTTAAGCGCTTTGCTAATTCTACTCCCCAATACGTCTTATCACATTGGTAATCTTTATGGTCGATTTTACTGTTTAACAGCTCCATTACCAGTGTTACATTATGTTTTTCTGCTAATGGAATTAATTTTTGCAAACCAATTATACAATTATTCCAACCTTCTTCATCCGTTTTATCTCTTTTATTTCCACTAAAGCAAATTAGGTTTTTATATCCTGCTTTTGCTACTAACGGAATCATTTCTGTATAATTCTTTATTAACGTTTCATGGAATTTAATATCGTTGAATCCATCAACTAAATTAATTTCAGCTCCATTGCACATAGTAGATACAAGATCATATTTCTTTAATGTTGGCCATTCATTAGGACCAACTAAATCAATTCCGGTGATTCCGATTTTTTTTACTTCGATACAAAGAGTTTCTAAATCAAAATCTTTAAAACACCATCGAGCAACAGAGTGATTTATCTTTCCTTTTAACATACCTGATTGTGTTTCAGTTTCGTTTTTTTGCATAGCCAAAGCAGAAAATCCAGAATTAATACTCAACGCTGCTGTTCCTGCGAGAATTCCTTTTATAGCCGATCTTCTATTTAAATTTGTGCTCATATTTTTTGTGTTTTATACTGCAGGAATTTCTTCTTTTGTTTTAGTTTTATCATTAAACAAAAGAGCAAAAAGTAAAAATACACCTAAGGCAATACACGCAGGAATAATCCAAACCATTCTCCAATCTATTGCACCATCCAAAGTTTTGTAATTATCAGTTATCCAACCTGCAACCGCAAAACCTATCAACATACCTACACCATAAGTAGCTAATGTTATTAAGCCTTGAGCTGCACTTTTATATTTTTCTCCAGCTTTTGAGTTGGTGTATATTTGACCAGATACAAAAAAGAAATCATAGCAAATACCGTGTAAAGCAATACCAATAATAAGCATAAAGCTCAATTCACCTCCATTACCATAAGCAAACAATACATAACGAATAGCCCAAGCTAACATTCCTACTAAAATGGTTTTCTTAAATCCAAAACGTGTAAAAAAGACTGGAATTAGTAATAAGAATAATGCCTCCGATATTTGACCAATAGCCATTTTTCCAGTTGGATTTGCAACACCTGCTTCTGTTAAAAATGGATGTGCATTTTGATAATAGAAAGCTAGGGGAATACAAATAAGAATTGATGATATAAAAAAGACAGCGAAATTTTTATCTTTCAAAAGTTTTAATGCATCAAGACCAATAATATCACCTATTTTAATTTTTTCATCACTAACTTTTGGTGGTGTTTTAGGTAATGAAAAACTAAACAAACCTAAAATTAAAGCAGCAATTCCTGCTAAAAGAAAAGTATTCTTTAATAATCCTTGAGTAACCCCTTCGGCAGAATCCCAATGAAAAAGGAAACTTATAGATAATCCTGCTAAAATCCAACCAATAGTTCCCCAAACTCTAATATTTGCAAATTCTTTTTCAGGGTCATTCATTTGATTGAAAGAAACTGAATTCACAAGTGCCAATGTTGGCATATATAAAATCATATATCCTAAAACATAAGAATAAAAAATGCTAACATCATCTGAAACATACATTTGATACATCAAAAATGCTCCAATTAGATGAAGAATACCTAAAATTTTCTCGGCATTAAAATAGCGGTCTGCAATCAAACCAATAATAAAAGGAGCAATTATAGCACCCCAAGATTGTGTTGAAAAAACTGCAGCAGTTTCTGAACCTGAAGCATGTAAATTGCTAGCTAAAAAAGTTCCTAATGTTACAAACCATGCGCCCCATATAAAAAATTCTAGGAACATCATTACAGATAATTTAATTCGGATAGTGGTATTCATTTGTTTTTAAGTTAGTTAATAAAATAGTTCAATAGTTTTAGTTTTAGTTTTAATATTAATAGGCAAATAATCTCGCCAAATTACAATTCTTTAATTACAATATTTCTATACCAAACAACATCGCCATGATCTTGTAAGGCTATTTTTCCTTTTTTGAATGTTCCGAAATCTTTCCAAGCAACAAATTTACTGCCTGCTATAAGTGATTTCCAGTTTTCATCCCATAAATTAGTTTTTACAACGGTTACTCCGTTTAAAATAAAAGTCAATTCTCCTTTATTACTTATTATTTCTACAGTATTCCAATCGCC
>JBJOQF010000046.1:0-10050 GCA_046050185.1 Bacteroidota bacterium | reverse complement strand
TGATATTGCCAAAAAAGTAGTTCGTACATAATTTTATTTTTTTGCCACAGATTGCACAGATTAACACAGATTTTTGTAATAATCCGAAAGTTTCCTGATTGGTTAGCCCCGATAGCAGTGGAAATCCTTTTCTTTTTTTCTTTAAAAAAAGAAAAGATTGTAACGGATAGCGGGATTAGCTCCTAGAAAAATTAATATTCGAAAGTTCCGTACTCGCTGGTAATTGTCAGTTTTTTAGCATCGGCTGCTTCTACTCTACCTACGATTTGTGCATCAACATTGAACGATTTTGAAATCGCGATAATATCTTGGGCAATAGCTTCCGGCACATATACTTCCATACGGTGTCCACAATTGAATACTTGGTACATTTCTTTCCAATCGGTTTTGGATTGTTCTTGTATCAACTGAAATAATGGGGGAACCGGAAATAAATTGTCTTTTATAATGTGTAGATTTTGTACAAAATGTAAAATCTTAGTTTGCGCTCCACCACTGCAATGCACCATTCCGTGAATTTCATCAGCAGTATATTTATCTAAAATTTTCTTGATAATAGGCGCATAAGTTCTTGTTGGCGAAAGCACTAATTGACCTGCGTCGATTGGTGAATTTTCAACTGAATCAGTAAGATTTACTTGTCCGGAATAAATTAGTTCTTCAGGAACTGCAGCATCAAAACTCTCTGGATATTTGGTTGCCAAATATTTCCCGAAAACATCATGACGCGCGGATGTTAATCCGTTACTTCCCATTCCGCCATTATAGCTTTTTTCGTAAGTAGCCTGACCAAAAGAAGCCATACCTACAATTACGTCACCTGCTTTAATATTAGCATTATCAATTACTTTAGATCGTTTCATACGAGCTGTTACGGTAGAATCTACAATTATAGTCCGAACGATATCCCCTACGTCAGCCGTTTCACCTCCTGTGGAATGAATGGTCACGCCAAAAGAATCCAGTTCCTTGATTAACTCTTCGGTTCCATTGATTATTGCCGAAATTACTTCGGCAGGAATAAGATTTTTATTTCTTCCAATGGTGGATGAAAGCAGAATATTATCCGTTGCTCCTACACATAATAAATCATCGATATTCATAATCAATGCATCTTGGGCAATACCTTTCCAAACAGAAATAGCTCCTGTTTCTTTCCAATACATATACGCCAGAGAAGATTTAGTTCCCGCTCCGTCAGCATGCATAATCAGGCAATAGTCTTCGTCTTGGGTTAAATAATCAGGGACAATTTTACAAAATGCTTGAGGAAACAATCCTTTATCGATGTTTTTTATGGCGTTATGCACATCTTCTTTAGATGCCGAAACACCACGTTGTGCGTATCTTTTTGAAGTATCTGAACTCATGTAATGTAGTTGTGTAACCTGCTTTTGGGCAAGTGGGTTTTGCGGCAAAGATAATTATTTTTTTGGGTTTTGCCTATTGGGTTTTCAAGTGTTTCGTTAAATCCGTAATCTATAAATCAAATGTGGATTTATTTTATTAAATTTACAGTAACATTCTGTTTATTAATAATTTAAAATAAAATCAAGGATAAGAATAGACAAACAAACCCCATTTATTTTAATGAATATTACTCTAAATTGATATTGATTTTAATTGAAATTCAGCATTAAACTCATTTAAAAGCTTAACAAATTTTAAACCAAGAATTTAAAATTAGAAAAGTGGAAACCAGTAACCACTATAAAAAACGGGGCATTACCGAAAAGCCATACGAGTAGGAAACTAAAAACCACAACACCATGCCTAAATATGTAATTGAAAGAGAGATTCCCGGTGCCGGTAAACTTACTGCCGATCAGTTAAGAGCCATTTCACAAACTTCTTGTGGAGTACTGGGTAAAATGGGGCCCCAAATACAATGGGTCAACAGCCAAGTAACCGCTGACAAAATATATTGTACCTATATAGCTCCAAACGAGGATATGATTCGCGAACATGCTAAGTCAGGAGGATTTCCAGCAAATTCAATAAGTCAAGTATTTACAACCATTGACCCAACAACTGCAGAACAAACGGTATAGTCTGGAACGAAATTAAACGGTAATAGTGAAAATAAAAACCAACAGGCAAAAAAACAGAACTTAAAATCTGTATTTAGAATTTAACAGTAAAACAAAGTCTTAAAAAAGAATAATTGAACACTTTATAAACAAAAAAAATTAAATAAGATGAAAAATGCAATTAACTGGTTTGAAATTCCAGTAAAAAATTTAAGCAGAGCACAAGCCTTTTACGAAACAGTTTTAGGCGCAAAAATGCAGCCAATGGAAGCCATGGGCATGAAATCAGCTTTCTTTCCGGCAGACATGGAACAAGGAATTGGAGGTAGTTTAGTGGAAAATGAAACGTATCAACCAGCTGACAAAGGTACTTTGGTTTATCTCAACGGCGGTGATGATTTGAGTATCCCTCTTGCAAAGGTTGAAGCAGCAGGCGGAAAAGTTGTTTTGCCTAAAACGTCAATAGGACCTAACGGCTTTATGGCGCACTTCACCGACACTGAAGGAAACAAAGTAGCATTTCACTCCATGAAATAACTAAGTCAGAAATTTTATAATTAAACCATAAAAAATGCCTGTCAGTTTTGACAGGCATTTTTATGAAATAGTGTTTACTATTATTTTGTAAACAACAATTCTCTATATTTAGTTAATGTCCAAAGTTCATTATCTACCAATAGCTCGAGTTTATCACAATGTTCACGGATAATTTCAAAATATGGTTTTACGTTATTACAATACGCTTCAGCCATTTCTTGAATATCAGTCAATACATTTGCGCTTTTTCTAGCTTCAATCATTTCTTCCACTTTAGAATTAATTCCTTCAATGTGACCTGAAATTTCTTTGATTAAAACAATTTGCTCTTTGGCAATTGTTTTAAATTCATCTCCAAAAATATCTTTCAAACCTTTAACATTTTCAATCAAAGTATTTTGATATCGAATTGCTGTAGGAATAACATGATTTTTTGAAATATCACCCAAAACTCTACCTTCAATTTGAATTTTCTTAGTGTACTCTTCCAATTCAATTTCGTAACGCGCTTCTACTTCAATATGATTCATGATACCCATTTCAGAAAACAAATCTAAAGCTTGTTTAGAAGCTCTCGCTTTCAATGCTTCAGGAGTTGTTTTGAAATTGCTCAATCCTCTTTTTCCTGCTTCAATTTCCCATTCATCACTATAACCATCTCCTTCAAAAAGAATTTTTTTGGAAACCTTAATATATTCTCTCAAAACATTGAAGATCGCATCGTCTTTCTTCATGTCTTTAGATTCAATCAAAGCATCAACTTCAATTTTGAAATCTTTCAATTGTTTAGCAACAATAGTATTCAAAGTTGTCATAGCATTAGCACAGTTTGCAGAAGAACCCACTGCTCTGAACTCAAATTTATTTCCTGTGAAAGCAAATGGTGATGTTCTGTTTCTATCTGTATTATCCAAAAGTACATCTGGAATTTTACCTACTACATTTAATTTTAAATCTGTTTTCTCTTCTGGAGATAATTTCCCGGTAGTTACCCCTTCTAATTCAGCTAAAACTTTAGTTAATTGTTCTCCAATAAATACAGATATAATTGCCGGTGGCGCTTCATTTGCACCTAATCTATGGTCATTACTTGCGGTTGCAATTGCACCTCTTAATAATGATTCATAGTCATTTACCGCTTTTATAGTATTAATAAAGAAAGTCAAAAACTGTAAATTACTCATAGGCGTTTTACTGGGACTTAGCAAGTTTACTCCAGTATCAGTTGCCAGTGACCAGTTGTTGTGTTTCCCTGAACCATTAACTCCTTTGAACGGCTTTTCATGGAATAATACTCTCAAATCATGACGTTCAGCCACTTTTTGCATTACATCCATCAATAAACAGTTGTGATCTACAGCTAAATTCGTCTCTTCAAAAATAGGTGCCAACTCAAATTGATTTGGCGCTACTTCATTATGACGTGTTTTAACCGGAATTCCTAACAACATACATTCTTGCTCTAAATCTCTCATGTAAGTTAAAGCACGAGTTGGAATAGAACCAAAATAATGATCATCTAATTGTTGTCCTTTTGCAGAAGTATGTCCAAGTAAAGTTCTTCCTGTCATCACTAAATCAGGACGAGAATCTGCTAAAGATTTATCTATCAAGAAATATTCTTGCTCCCATCCTAAGGTTGCAGTAACTTTCTTTACATTTTTATCAAAATATTTGCATACTTCTGTAGCAGCATCATCCATAGCTGATAAAGCTCTCAATAAAGGAATTTTATTATCTAATGCTTCTCCTGTGTAAGAAATGAAAACTGTAGGAATACACAATGTGGTTCCAAAAATAAATGCTGGAGAAGTTGGATCCCAAGCCGTATATCCTCTTGCTTCAAATGTGTTTCTAATTCCACCATTTGGGAAACTGGAGGCATCAGGTTCTTGTTGTGCTAATTGGGCACCACCAAACTTTTCTACTGGATCGCTACCGTCATAAGATGTTTCAAAAAAAGCATCGTGTTTTTCAGCAGTTGTTCCTGTAAGTGGTTGAAACCAATGCGTATAATGAGTAACTCCTTTTGACAAGGCCCACTCTTTCATTCCCATTGCAATATAATCTGCTAATTTCCTGTCTATTTTAGTCCCATACTGAATAGCACCCTGAACGGCTTTGAAAGCATCTGAAGTTAAATATTGCTTCATCGCTTTATCATTAAACACATTAGAACCATAAATAATTGATTTTCTATCTATTTCCTCAAAATGAACAGACTTTCTATTTGAAGCTTCCCTTAATGCTTGAAAACGAATTGATGACATAATTATGAATTTAAAATATTAATCGTAATTTAAAATACATACAAAGATAATTCATTCCAGTACTATTTAATCCTCTCATTAACATATCTTAACTTTCTTTTTAACATAGAAATTAAAAAAATTGCCCCTTTTGACATTTGAAGTAATAAAAATCTTAACTATTTATTAATGACTAAAAAATCAGCATTATGAATTTAATTTTTATACCTAATTAAAATTACATTTTTTTAATTATACCCCTAAAAAAATGCAGTAATGCTAAAAGTTATACTTCATTAAATAAAAATTACCCCCTGATTTTACGACATTGACAAATTAATTTATATTTGCACAAGAAAATTATCAAAAAGAAAATAAATTTATATTATTATGGCTAAAATAAAGTTAGAATACATTTGGTTAGATGGATACGAACCAACTCAAAATCTTAGAAGTAAAACTAAAGTTGAAGAACACGAAAACTTTCAAGGAACATTAGAAGAAATAGGAAACTGGTCTTTTGATGGTTCTTCTACAAAACAAGCAGAAGGTGGTTCATCTGATTGTCTATTAGTACCAGTTGCTATTTATCCAGATCCTACACGTATTAATGGATACTTAGTAATGACAGAGGTTATGAATGCAGATGGTACAGCTCACTCTTCTAACGGTAGAGCTACTATTGATGATGATGGTGATTTCTGGTTTGGTTTTGAACAAGAATATTTCATTATGGATACTAAAACTTTATTGCCTTTAGGATTTCCAATAGGTGGTTACCCTGCACCACAAGGTATGTACTACTGTTCAGTAGGTGGTAAAAACACACACGGAAGAAGTTTAGTAGAAGAGCATGCTGATTTATGTATCGCTGCTGGAATCAACTTTGAAGGTATCAACCAAGAAGTTGCTTGTGGACAATGGGAATTTCAATTATTTGCTCAAGGTGCTAAAAAAGCAGGTGATGAAATATGGATTGCTAGATATTTACTAGACCGTTTGACTGAAAAACATGGTTACTATATTGAATACCACCCAAAACCTCTAGGTGATACAGATTGGAATGGATCAGGAATGCACGCTAACTTCTCTAATGAAGTTTTAAGAACATGTGGTTCTCAAGAAATATATGAGAAAATATGTGAGGCATTCAGACCTGTAACTGCAGAACACATTGCTGTTTACGGTGCTTATAATGACCAACGTTTAACTGGTAAACATGAAACTGCATCTATCCATGATTTCTCTTATGGAGTATCTGACAGAGGATGTTCAATCCGTATTCCTTTAATGACTGTTCAAAAAGGATGGAAAGGATGGTTGGAAGACAGAAGACCAGCATCTAACGGTGATCCATACAAAATTGCTGCAAGAATTATAAAAACTGTAAAATCAGCTTTGTAAATCTTAGTTCGTTTATACTTAAAAGTGCCTTCAATGAAGGCACTTTTTTTTGTTTTATAATGGTAAGATATAATACCTTTATTTAATAATAAGTCTTAAATTTAAATAATCAAAAAGTATCTTTACTAACCTATAATTAACAACTTAATTTATGATTGTCTGGATTTCATTTTTAGCTGCCATCTTATTATTTCTCGCACTTGATTTGGGTGTTTTCAATAAAACACCACATATCATCAGTTCTAAAGAAGCCGCTAAATGGACTGGTATATGGGTTACTTTATCTTTTTTATTTTCCGGAATTATCTATTGGCTATACAGTAATAATTACATTTCGAATCCAGATGGGTTGAAACCAGCTGCGGCGTCAATAAAATTCATTACCGGATATTTAATAGAATTATCTTTAAGCATAGACAATATATTTGTAATTGCTATTATTTTTTCTGCCTTTAAAATACCCCAAAAATACCAACATCGGGTTTTATTTTGGGGAATATTAGGAGCAATCGTTTTTAGAGGTTTAATGATTTATTTTGGTGTTTTGCTTATTAACAAATTTTCGTGGACTACCTATCTTTTTGGAATATTCTTGGTTTATACAGCAATGAAAATGTTATTTACAGGTGAAGATGAAAAATTTGAACCTAAAAAATCATTCGTTTACAAAAGTCTCAAGAAGATTACACCTATCTCCAATCACATTGACCACGAGCATTTTTTTGTAAAAAGAAGGCATATAACCGCTGCTACACCACTTTTTGTTGCATTAGTCGTTATTGAAGTAATGGACGTAGTATTTGCTATTGACAGTGTTCCAGCAATTTTGGCTATTACAAATGATCCTTTTTTAGTTTTTAGTTCAAATATTTTTGCAATATTAGGCTTGCGTTCTATGTATTTCTTTTTGGCTAACATGTTAGAAAAATTTGCCCATTTAGAATACAGTCTTATTGCTATTTTAACTTTTGTAGGTCTCAAAATGTTGCTTCATGATTCTATAGAAATCCCAGAATGGGTATCATTAGCTTTTATAGCCGTTTCGCTATTAACCGGAATTATTGTATCTATAAAAATGAGTAAAGAAGAAATTGTTGAAGAAAACAGTTAATCTGATAATATTCTAAAATTAAAAGTATAAAAAAAGGAAATCTTACGATTTCCTTTTTTTATTTATACCTCAAAAAATTACATTTGAATTTTTTGAATTTGACTTTCATTTAATTTTAAAGTAGACATAACCGCTTCATAACTATTTTTATTTATCAAAGTCGCATACCCGGCAGGTACAATCACAATTCTTAAGACCTGATTCAATCTAAAGTCCGTAGAAACAGTTTGTAAATTATTACCTATCATATAAACACTTATATCGGTAGTCGTGTAATCATAATCATATCCAAAATCGAGTGTTCCGTCACTAAAATAATGAGTTTCTGGCAATAATTTCCACACATCTCCTTGAGGTGTTGAACCAGATAATCGATATACCAAGACTACATCCGAAGAAAAAATAGATGGATTAAGCGTTACTAATTTACTGTAATTATTAGTTGAATTAAACGAAGTGGTAACCTCAAATACTTCACTAATAGTGTCATTGTCTACAATAGGCCCATCATTTACAGTACAACTTTGTAAACTAAATAATCCTACAATCGCTAAAATGGTAAATATCTTTTTCATGTTTTTAAAATTTAGTGGTTAATTTTATTTTCTACATCCATGAATTGTGCCAAACTTTATTTTTTAAAAAAAATATAGATTTGACAAATTGAAAAACAACTGAAACTTCACATGATAATACTGAGCTACAAGCCGGAAGGAAGGAAGGAAGGAAGGAAGGTTCGCAGAGCAGCATGATATTTTTTTTTGGAATTAGAAATTCTTTAAAAAATTCGAAGTCTCTCCCATAACGATGTTTTTTATGTATCATTATTTCAGGATGGGACAATTTTTCATACAAATAAAAAAGCATCCGTTTGAGACGGATGCTTTTAGGTTAAATTTATTTTTAAATTATTTGGAAGACATTACTTTTTTCACGCTGCTTCCTCTATCAGTAGTTACTTTGACAACATAAACTTGCTCTTGTCCTTTTTTTGCATTAAGATTTAGAGTAACTTCTTTATTCAAATAACCATTAGAATCAGCTTTTGAAAGTATTGAAATACCTTGTGCATTAAAAACATCAATTTTCACATCAGATACATAATCAAATTTATATTTAATAGTAAGCTGATCTTTAAATGGCACTGGATAGGCATCAAAACCTACTTTTGAAGTTGTAGATTCTATCGGAGCAATTGAAGATAGTGTTGTTGTACTTGGACATTTTGAAACATCATATCCCATAAATATTTTACAACCATCAAAAGCATTATTGATTTTATCAACAACATCAGCAATACTGGAAAGTGACAATCCATTTAAATTACTTCCGCTTAAAGCTTTATTTGCTAATTCAAATAATCCTTGAACTGTTGGATTACCATTTAAGGCTGCAACCACATTGGCATCGATAGAATTGTATTTATATTCATTAATCACATTGGTAAGATTACCATATTGATCATAAATACATTGTCGCTCTTTTGGAATATCTGAACCGCATCCACCTTCTGGATCAGCAGTTACCAACATTCCTCCTTGTAATACAAAATTACTTAAGGCACCATTTATTCCTATATTAAGACCTAATGTTATGGTTTGAGCCAATAAAGTATTATTGAGAGTCCCTTTTTTGGTCAAATAGCTACCAGGCAATGCACTTATAGAGTAATCACCTGTTAACACATAACTGCTGCCACCTCCTGGTAATACGCGTATAATATCGTCTATATCTTGAGGTGTTGTCATCCAAACAGAATTTGGTGATATACCAATAGTCATTGTGCCACCATAAGAAGCCAAAGCTTTTGCAATAAGAGCTTCAGTTGTGTATTTATCAGAAAAAACACCTCCATCAGGAGCACATGACAAACCTCCAACATTTCCATAATAACCTTGAGTATAGGTACATAAAGCTTTCGCACAAATTTGTGTAGTAACCAAAGCTACGTCAGTAGCTGTACAACCATTAGTCAAACTTGTCACAGTCAATGTGTAAGTACCGTCATGGTCAACTATAGGAGTAGCTGTATCAGCTCCTGAAACAATATGACCACCATTACTTGCTACCCAAGAGAAACTTACATTTGAAGTACTTGAAGATCCTGAAAGTGTTGCCGTAGTTTTACCGCATACTATCTGTACATCGTCTCCAGCAGCTGCATTTGGTGGTGTATTGTTTAAGGTTACCAATGCCACATCAGTAGCTGTACATCCATTTGCCGGATTAGTAACAGTTAAAGTATATGTACCTGCCGCATCAACTGTTGGTGTAGCTGTAGTAGCTCCCGAAACAATATGACCGCCATTGCTGGCAACCCAAGCAAATGTTGCGCCTGCTGTAGAAGATGAACCACTTAAAGCGATTGAAGTTGTTGTACAAGTCAATACTTTATCAGCTCCTGCATCTACATTTGGCGGTGTATTGTTTAAGGTTACTAATGCCACATCAGTAGCTGTACATCCATTAGCCGGATTAGTAACTGTTAAAGTATATGTACCTGCCGCATCAACTGTTGGAGTTGCTGTAGTAGCTCCCGAAACAATATGACCACCATTGCTGGCAACCCAAGCAAATGTTGCGCCTGCTGTTGAAGAAGAACCACTTAAAGCAATTGAAGTTGTTGTACAAGTCAATACTTTATCAGCTCCAGCATCTGCATTTGGTGGCGTATTGTTTAAGGTTACTAAAACTACATCAGTACCTGAACATAAAGGAT
>JBJOQF010000045.1:0-4999 GCA_046050185.1 Bacteroidota bacterium | reverse complement strand
GAAACAGGACATAAGTGTACCAATTATTCCACCAAGACCCGGTAACGTCTTCTTTGAATTCGATTATAGTTTTGTTTGCGGGAGCAAGAAGATGATTCTGAAAAGATACTTTTTTCAGGCTTTTTTGTAATTCAAAAGGCAAAAAGATTCGAGTTCCTAAACCGTCTACTTTTTTTCCGAAGATAATACTAGTTCCTAATTTTTCATAAAAGTGATTGTCAAAATAAGGATACAATATAGTTCTATACGTGATATCAGTATCTGAATTTTTAACGATTGCGGTAGTGTCCAATGTTTTATTGATGATGTCAACTACCATTGAAGTGCAGTTTTTATCAATAAATTTATACGTATAATGGCTTTCACCTGAAACTAAAGAAGTATTCAGGTTATCAAATAATTGCTGCTTCAAAGAGGAAGGGATATTCAGTTCTTGCTCATATACCGATCTTTTCTCATAGGTATATTCATTGATGAAATCTACATAAGAATGTGCTATTGCAAAATACTGTAAATCTCCTTTCATGAATTTTAGAACAAAATTAGGGGTATTAAAGTCAAAAGCACCATAATTATACACCACATCAATGTTGTTGTAAGGGTCATTGATACGAATGGCTGTATGTCCAAACATTGAATAAGATTCATTCCCTGTTCCACAAGTAAGTACGCTGGTATGAGCATCTTTTGATAATAAAAGATTTTGGCCGAAACTGTAGTTTACAGTTAAAAAAAGTAATGTAAAAAAGAAATTTTTTTTTAAAGAATATATATTCATTACGGGGTACTATTATAAATGGAACACAGGTGGCATGGATCAAACAAATTTACACGGATTTTTCAGTTCAGCATATAAAAGTTAACACGAATTTCACTAATTGTTTTGTGGAAATTAGTGAAATTCGTGTTTGTTCTTTTTATTTTATATGGTATACGGAGTGGGTGAAGCAAGTTAAGGAGCAATTATGTTATCCATTTATATGTTTTAATCAGTAAAAATCCGTTCGATCCGTGCCATCTGCGTGCCATTTTAATTAGAGTGTGTACAAGCGTTTTAAAATTAATTAATTTCTAAACATACTTAAATCTACTTTTACCGAAAAAATATTTGAATATAGCGCCGTACTTTGATTGCCTAAATCAGTTAATGCATAGTCAATTTGAATGCCTTTGTATTTAAATCCCAGTCCAATATTAGGTTGAAACCCTACTTTTTCGGTGCTGTCCAATTGTGTTACATTTTGAAAATTCCCTACACCGGCACGCAGAAAAACTAAATCGGTATAACCAAATTCAAATCCTGCTGCAGGATCAACGCTTACAAAATCAGTTGCAATCAAATCATTAGTTTTAGCAAATCGCATATTCATATTGGCTGCAGCCAAAATGCTGTAATCATAATGGATTATAAATTTCTTTGCTATTCCCAGTTGTACTTTTGGAGCTGTAATCTCGGTGCTTTCCGGTAATTCCTGATTTTCTCCGGGTATGGCATTGGCAATTTTTTTGTATTCGGTTTCATCGATATTCCAAACGTTGTAAGTAGTTGTTATATCGCGAAGCATTAATCCAAATTGCCAGTCGTTTTTTTCAAATTGTAACCCAATGTCGAAACCAAATCCCCATGAACTGGCAAATTTCCCAATTATTCGTCGGATTACTTTGGCATTTACACCGTATTGAAATCCGGGAACGGGAAGTTTTCTGGCATACGAAAAAGTAAAACCATAATCGGCCGTAGAAAAAAGGCTGATGCGGTTGTAATCTATATTGCCTTGACTGTCGATTAATTCAGTGGTATTCATAATGTCATCCACTCCAAAACGAATTAAAGAAATCCCCCAAGCACTGCGTTCATCGATAGGACTTGCATACGCTAAGTAGTCGTATTGGGCAATATTGGCAAAATAATTGGCATGCATTAATGAAACCTGATGGTCTTCTAAGTGAATCAGTCCCGCAGGATTCCAATACCCGGAATTGACATCATTGGTTGAACCTACAACAGCATTTGACATGCTTAAAGCAGCGGCATCAACGCCAATATTCATAAACTCATTGGAGTATTTCCTGACAGCCTGGCTGTAATTTATGGTATAAACCCAAAATAATAAAAATAAGGAGACTTTTTTCAAATGGACTATTTTTACAAAGCGAAAACCGGTTTAATTTTTATCAAAAATATAATTTTTTACTGAGCTTATTTCGTCCTTTGGATAAATATATAGAAACAAGAATCCGCTGTTGAAAAATCTCTATTAAAAAACGGACATCTCCATTACTTATTATACTAAATTTGTCAACTTTGGTTCACTAAACTTTATAACTATGAATATTAAAAAGCACATTCCTAATATAATTACTTTGCTTAATCTTTTTTGCGGCTGTATTGCTTTGGTCTTTGCATTTCACCGTAATTTTGAAATGGCTTTTTATTTTGTTTGCCTGGGTATATTTTTAGACTTTTTTGATGGGTTTTTTGCTCGATTGTTCAAAGTTTCCAGTCCGTTGGGTTTGCAGTTGGATTCTTTGGCAGATATGGTTACCAGTGGTGTTGTTCCAGGTTTAGTAATGTATCAAATGATGATTAATACTTCGACTACTATGTCAGATAGTTATTTGCAAATTTTTCCTTATTTGGGTTTTATTATCACTTTGGGTTCGTGCTATCGCTTGGCAAATTTTAATATTGATACACGTCAAACGGATTCTTTTATTGGTTTGCCAACGCCTGCCAATGCATTATTTATTTTAAGTTTGCCTTTGGTTTTAAAATATTCGGATTCTCTGTTTCTTCTCGAAATTTTGACAAACCAATGGGTTTTATTAGTCGTGACTTTATTGAGCGCCTATATCCTGAATGCCGAAATCCCGTTATTTTCATTAAAAATCAAAAAATTTAGTTTTAAAGATAATGCACTCCAGATTATTTTTCTGATCCTGTCGCTTTTACTATTGGTTTTCTTCCAGTATATAGGAATCCCTTTGCTAATCATTTTTTATGTTTTACTGTCTGTAGTGAATAATAAAGTATTAAAAAAGTAGTTTTTTTGGATGAATAAAAAAACGGTCAGAAGACAAACAATAACCCGAAGACCTAAAAAGAAAGCGTCTGTTTTCTCTAGAATGCTCGTGCGCTTTTTAATTAGTGCTTTTTTTATTGTACTTGTTTTTGGGATTGGCTATCATTATCGCAATGGATTAGCCTATTATTTCAGCTTTAAATCGAATAAAATAAGGAGCGAAGCAACAGAGGTGAAGCGTATTTCAGATGCTCGGAATTTTCAGGTTTTAGAAAAACACGAAGGGAAAAGTATTGGTTTAGATGTTTCAGAATATCAGGGAAAAATTAGTTGGTCTTATGTAGATACTTTAGAAAAAAAATACCCTTTACATTTTGTATTTATTCGTGCCACGGTTGGAAAAGACAGGAAGGACAATCGGTTTAATAGGAATTGGCTTGGCGCCAAAGAAAATAAAATGATTCGTGGGGCATATCATTATTACCGTCCCAACGAAAATTCACTTAAGCAAGCGGCACTTTTTATTGAAACGGTTACACTTAAAAAAGGAGATTTACCGCCTATTTTAGATATAGAAAAGTTACCTGAAAATCAATCGCTGGATAGCTTGAAAGTAGGTTTAAAAAGATGGTTAAAAGCAGTGGAATTGCATTATGGAGTAAAACCTATTATCTATACCGGCGAGAAATATTACGATGATTTTTTGAAAGATGAATTCAGTAATTATCTTTTTTGGATTGCCAATTATAATTTTTACAGGGAAGAAATAGATGATGACTGGTTGTTCTGGCAGTTCACGGAGAAAGCCTCGGTTCCGGGAATAAAAGGCAATGTTGATGTCAATATTTACAATGGAGATGTAGAGCAGTTGCGGTATATTACTGTGGAGTAATTATTGCTTTTTCAGGATAGAAAAGGTTACAAAGGCAAAAAATAATAGGGCTGCAATCATAAAAAATACTGATTTTGGATTGGCAAAGTTTATGGTGTTTCCCATCGAAGCATTTTTTTTAGGAGGTAAAATGCGATTATCTTCTTTATTGTAATAAAATATTCCCCAAATCCAGTTGTCAGGGTCTTTACTCCATTTTTCTAATGTTTCCTTACTTGGATTATCTTGATTTTCCATTTTTTATTTTCTAATCTGGCAACTCAGGAACAGATCACTTCTTAATAGTGAATAGTGAATAGTGAGAAGTAATTATTTCGTCCACTCACTATTCACTTCTCACTTATTAAAACTCTAATTTCTTCTTTCTTAGTTCGAAGTTTTGTCCCAAATATACACGGCGAACCATTTCATCTTCTACTAATTCTTCTGGGATACCGGCTTTTAAAATTCCACCTTCAAACATTAAATAAGTTTTGTCAGTAATAGCCAATGTTTCCTGGACATTATGGTCAGTAATAAGAATACCGATATTTTTGTTTTTTAATTGGGCTACAATTCGTTGAATGTCTTCAACAGCAACAGGATCGACACCGGCAAAAGGCTCATCCAGTAATATAAATTTTGGATCAGTAGCAAGACAACGCGCGATTTCAGTACGACGGCGTTCTCCACCTGAAAGTAAATCGCCGCGGTTGGTACGAATGTGTTCTAAGCTAAACTCTTCGATTAAACTTTCCATTTTAGCTTCTTGTTCGGCTTTGGATAGTTTTGTCAATTGAAGGACGCTCAATATATTGTCTTCGATACTTAATTTTCTGAAAACAGAAGCTTCCTGTGCTAAATAACCAATTCCCTGTTGTGCTCTTTTGTACATAGGATAATCGGTGATATTCAAATCGTCAAGAAATATGTTGCCTGAATTTGGTTTAACCAATCCTACAATCATATAAAAAGAAGTTGTTTTTCCGGCACCGTTAGGTCCCAAAAGTCCCACAATTTCGCCTTGATTCACTTCTACCGAAATGCCTTTTACAACACTGCGCCCTTTGTAGGTTTTTATAAGATTTTCGGCTCTTAATTTCAT
>JBJOQF010000044.1:0-10238 GCA_046050185.1 Bacteroidota bacterium | reverse complement strand
TGCATCTCTTTTAGATATTCACCTTGAAAACTCGTTAGATAAAAATCTTTACTTGCAAAATATAAATTAGCCGAAGCATATTTTTGTAACAAAACAGGCTTTTTCTCCTTATGCTTTATTTCAGTCCATTGCTCAATTATATTTTCTTTTGCCCAAACTTTATAGAACAAGGTAACCTCAAACGGATAAATTGGATCTTTCAGAACAACACTTGTAATGGAAGTATTAACATCTATTTTTTCGACTTTATGGCTCACATATTTCAGTTCCAAAGAAGGATTACCGTCTGCATGTTTGACCTGAATAGCAGGTTCAGAAAGATTCCAAGTCCCGGAAGGCGTATATGAAGAATTGTAAATTCCCGAATTAAACTCATCATAGTTATATCCTGTAGAAACAGCTGAATATTCATTTGCATTTTCAAGTGGCTTACCAAAATAAACCGTTCTCAACCTATTGCTATTGTCAGTTTGTAATAATAACATGTGATTTTCAGTAGCAACAGGAATAGTTACTGTTTGTGCCGATAAATTGATTGTTACAATTATAAAACTAAAAAGAAATAAACTTTTTTCGTTAAAATAATGAGTGATTGTTTTTTTCATAATTATTGTTTTCTATTTATTAGTTTTTTTATTAAAACTATTATATTGGGGTAATAATTTTAAAAATGGTTTTATTATTCTATTATAATTGTTTTATTGTCAACTCCAAGTCCAATAATTTTTAAAGACTTCCATTTTTTTGGCAATAGTCCTTTATTATATTTCAATCCATAATCTGTTTGCTCCACTCCACCAAAACCATAAATCACAGCTTGAAGCATTGCACCTGCTCCTGTTGCAAAATAAGGATTATTACTATTTGCTGATTCCGAAAACACCCCAAAAGGAGGTCGACTGTTTGGCAAATATGATTTTACAAAATAAGTATAAGCTTTTTCCTTATCACCCAATCGAGCATATAAAACGGATAAAACTCCTGAAGCCATTGCAGGACCATCTTTTTTATCAATTTTTTCAGCATAGTATTCCAAATCTTTTTCAATTTGTACTCTATCAGTAATAATATGTAATGGGTACGCTAATAAATTCACATCGGCTTGTTTTATAATTTGTCCATTGTATCCTTTATAATTCTGAGTGATTCCGTTTTTTGTATGAATGACTAATTTTTCAGACACTGATACCCATTTTGGATCAATTGGTTCGTTCAAAATTGTGGCTGCCTTAATTGTATTTTTTAATGATTCTATAGCTGAGGCATTTGTGAAAGCATTATCATCTACATGCTGTGCGTATTCATCCGCACCAACAACATTTAAAATAGAATAACTTTCGTCCTGATTTTTAACTACACGGCTTACCCAGAAATCTGCGGTCTCTTTTAATACGCTCCATTCTTTTCTTAACCAAGACTTATCCTGTGTATAGGAGTAATAATTCCAAAACGCTATCGAAACATCGGCCGTAATATGTTGCTCAAAAATTCCTGTCAAAGCCCAAGTTGGTGTTGCTTCTTCTCCTGTGTCATCAGATTCCCATGGATACATCGCGCCTTTATAGCCATATATTGTAGCTTTTTGCTTTGCTTTTTGCAAACGGTCAGAACGGTAATCCAAACATGATTTTGCCATATCTGGCTGCAAGGCTAAAAGTGTAGGATACATCCAAAGTTCGCTATCCCAAAAAATATGTCCATTATATCCTTGAGAAGATAATCCCATAGGAGCAACACTTTGTCTTGTTTCTGGACGTATATAAGAATATAAATTATACAAAGCGAATCTTACGCGTTGTTGCGCATCTAAATCTCCTTCGATTTGAACGTCTCCTGTATTCCATAATTCAGCCCAAGCTTGTTTGTGACGATTCAATAAATTATCAATTCCTTGTTGCAATGCATAGATAGGTTGTCTTTCGGATTCGTTCAATGGATCCGTAATATCTTTGGAAGTACAAATTCCACCGGCAATCGCAAATCGATATTTTTTTCCTTTCACTAATTTTTTAGAAAAACCAACTTCATTTCCAGTTTGTTTCAACGTTTCACTTTGTCCATCAAAAAGAAATGTTGTAGATGCTGAAACTATATATTTACCTGTTAACGTTTTTGCAGTTGTCCCAAAAACTGGCATCATGTATTGATTATCTTTTAAAACCCGATATTGACTTTTGGCTTCTTTCAATTCATCAGGGACAACCATATAATTATTAGCATTTATTTCAATATCCTTATTAGGTGTAATTTCTACAATTGCCATAGCTGAATATGGAACAGCTCTATTGGCTAAAATCGTATAATTAATACTTGCAAAATCTTTGAAAGAAAATGAAGTTGTGCTAGTTCCTTCTTTCATTGAAACCACTTGACTCCAATTTTCAATATTATCTGATTTTATTTCTTGATTATTTATAACAAGGTGTAAATTTAAAAACTCAATTCCTCTTACAATTCTACTGATGCCATTTTCAGGACTACCATCATACACACCATTCAATATTATCTCTTTTGTTTTTAAAGGGGTGTCGTCTGTAACAATTCCTATTTGACCATTTGCCATAGCAACTCCGTAGTAATTTTCTCTAGAGTTTGCATGCAAATGCCACTCATCGGATTTTGATTGACCAAAAACAACCGGACTCACCAAAAACATTAAAAAAAGACTTTTAAAATTTGAAATCATAGTTGCGCTTTTTAATAATTTTTTCAAAATTATATAATTAATTGGTTAAAAAAATTAATAATTCGATATAGTACATTGATTGCAAATCGAAAACGTTTTCGACTTGCCGAAAACGTTTTTGGTTATTCTAAGATTGAATAATTAAAAAAAAGAATTCTATTTTTATGGAGATAATATAAAAATAAATCCTTTTTTAAATGAAGTTCACAAGTATTAGTTTATTAATTTTATTCTTACTGGGAACTGCATTATCAATATTTTCTTGCAAAAAAAAAGAAAACAATAACATTATTATCATACATTCTTCTGGAAAAATAATAGTTGATTCTTCAAAAACATACAAAGAACCCTTTCGCCCACAATTTCATTTTTCACCAGAAAAAAATTGGATGAATGACCCTAATGGAATGGTGTATTACAAAGGTATTTATCATTTATTTTATCAATATTATCCAAATGACATTGTGTGGGGCCCTATGCATTGGGGACATGCAACAAGTACAGATTTAATTCATTGGAAACACAAGAATATCGCCTTGTTTCCTGATAAATTGGGACTAATATTTTCAGGAAGTGCTATTGTGGACTTAAACAACAGTTCTGGATTAGGGACTAAAGAAAACCCACCAATGGTTGCAATTTTCACTTATCATAATATGGATGGCGAAAAAGCAGGAAAATCAAATTTTCAAACACAAGGACTTGCCTATAGTCTAGACGAAGGAGTCACTTGGTTAAAATATGAAAAAAACCCAATCATAGAAAATATTGGTTTAAAAGACTTTAGAGATCCAAAAGTTTTTTGGAACACTGAAACTAATCTTTGGAATTTAGTTTTAGTAGCTGGTGATCATGCTCAGTTTTATAGTTCAAAAAATCTAATCCATTGGAAATTAGAAAGTGAATTTGGAAAAAATAATGGTGCTCATAGCGGTGTTTGGGAATGCCCTGACATTTTCAAATTAAAAGTTACAAATTCAAATGAAGAAAAATGGGTTTTGCTTACAAGCATGAATCCTGGCGCACCAAATGGCGGTTCAGGGACACAATATTTCATTGGTGATTTCGACGGAAAGACTTTCAATACAACCCAAAAAGAGGCTAAATGGATTGATTATGGAACAGATAATTATGCTGGAGTTACGTATAATGATCCGCCAAATGAAAAACGTATATTTATAGGCTGGATGAGTAATTGGCTTTATGCCCGAAATACTCCAACAAAAAACTGGAGAAGTGCCATGACACTGCCTAGAGAACTTTTGCTTGAAAAAATAGGTATGAATTATGTTCTAAAAAGTATTCCAATTGAACAGCTAAAAAAACAAGCTGTATCTGAATTTTCAAAAGAAGTAATCGATATTCCTGCAAATCAAATAATCACCATAAAATATGAAAATCTCAATCAATCAGAAATAAAATTCAATGCACAGTCAAAGAATTTAAAATTGATATTTTCTAATAATGAAAAAGATTCTTTAGTTATTGATTATGAGGCTAAACAAAAAATGTTTTCCATCGACAGAAGACATTCAGGTATAGTAAATTTTGAAGAAAATTTTGGAAAAAAAATTCATACAACTTCAACTCCAAATATAATCACAGAAACCATTGACTACCATATTCTTTTAGATTGGTCTTCTGTAGAAATTTTCCTAAATGGGGGTGTTTATACTTTTACGGAACAACTATTTCCCAAAAAACCTTATACTAAACTTAGGATTCAATCTAATGAAAATCAAGAAATTAAAAACATTAAAATAAACAAAATAAAGGGAATTTGGCAAAATTATAATCTTTTTATCAAAAATAAAAATAACCAAACTAATACTAAAAAACTATAAAAATGAATAACGTTCGAAATTGGTCTCTTACCGTAGCTGTAGCGGGATTTTTATTTGGCTTTGACACCGTAGTAATATCCGGTGCGAATTTGCCAATCAAAGAATTATGGCATACCACACCATTATTTCATGGAATTTTCATCATGTCTATGGCATTATGGGGAACGGTTTTTGGTGCTTTATTCGGCGGAATTCCATGTGATAAATTAGGCCGAAAAAAGACTCTTTTTTGGATTGGAATCTTATTTTTAGTATCAGCATTAGGTTCAGCATTAGCGCCAAATCCTTACATTTTTTCATTCTTTCGATTTATTGGAGGAATAGGTGTTGGAGCTTCTTCGGTAGCTGCTCCAATTTATATTTCTGAAATTTCCACAGCAAAAAACAGAGGAAAATTAGTTGCTTTATTCCAATTCAATATTGTATTTGGAATCCTGATTGCATTTTTCTCGAATTATTTATTTGAAGGATTTGCAGGTGAAAATGACTGGCGATGGATGATTGGAATTGTAGCAGTTCCTGCATTCATTTATAGTATTATTATTTTACAAATTCCTGATAGTCCACGTTGGTTAATCTTGAAAAAGAGAGATGATATCACCGGCTTGAAAGTATTGGAAATGATTTATAGCAAAGAAGAAGCTTTAGAAAATTTTGAAGAAATAAAAAAAGATGTTATTGATTCTAAAGTAAAAGAAACCATTTTTTCCAAAAAATACAAACTACCGGTAATTTTAGCTTTCCTTCTTGCTTTTTTCAACCAATTGTCCGGAATCAATTTTATCTTATATTACGCCCCGGAAATATTAGAAATGGCAGGATTAGGTTCTAAAGAATCTTTGATGAACTCTATCTTAATTGGATTAACAAATCTAATTTTTACTATTGTTGGCATGCGCTTAATAGATGTTCTTGGAAGAAAACAACTGATGATAATCGGCTCAATTGGATACATTGTCAGTTTAGCAATGGTAGCTTTTGCTTTTCATAATAATTTAGGCTCTATTATTTTAATGATATCTATCTTAGTATTTATAGCTTCACACGCAATAGGACAAGGAGCTGTAATTTGGGTATTTATTTCAGAAATATTTCCGAATAATGTTCGCGCTAACGGGCAATCATTCGGAACCGGAATTCACTGGATTTTTGCAGCTTTAATTACTTTGGCGGGTCCAGTTGTAATTGACTTGTTTAAAGAAAATCCTTGGCCAATATTTGCTTTTTTTGCCTTTATGATGGTCTTACAATTGGTTTTTGTACTATTTATGATGCCCGAAACTAAGGGATTATCACTAGAAGAATTAGAACATAAAATGCTTAACAATGAATAATATCAAAAAAGAAATAAGTGTAGTTTGTTTTGGAGAAGTATTATTTGATGTTTTTCCTACGCATAAAAAAATTGGTGGGGCACCATTGAATGTAGCACTTCGCCTAGCTTCACTTGGAGCAAAAGCTCAAATAATAAGCCGTGTTGGGAATGATAAAATAGGCAACGAATTACTGGAATTTATCAAAGAAAATGGTGTTTCAACAAATTCTATTCAAATCGATAAATCCTTTTCAACTGGTGAAGTATTAGTTGAATTAGACAAAAATGGATCTGCTTCCTATACTATCAATTATCCTGTTGCTTGGGATAAAATTGAATGCAATCCTGAAATTGAAAATTTAGTAAAAAAAGCCGACGCATTTGTTTACGGAAGCCTTGTTTGCAGGGATTTGATTTCCTTTAATACTTTATTAGAACTTATCAATTATGCTAAATATAAAATATTTGATGTCAATTTACGTGCACCATTTTATACCAAAGAAGTACTTATTCGATTAATGTTACAATCTGATTTTATAAAATTTAATGACGATGAATTGTATGAAATAAGTGGTTTTCTTAACTCTCCTTATCATTCATTGGAACAAAACATACTTTTTATTGCGGAGCAAACAAATACAAAACACATCTGCGTAACCAAAGGTAGCCATGGAGCGGTTTTATATTACAACGAAAAAATGTATTACAACAGTGGCTATAAAATTGAAGTTGTTGATACTGTAGGGTCTGGAGATTCGTTTTTGGCATCATTACTTTACAAATTGTTAAGCAATGATGAACCTCAAAATGCTATTGATTTTGCTTGTGCCATGGGGGCTTTGGTAGCAACAAATGAAGGCGCGAACCCAAAAATAAAAGCTAAAGCGATTCATACATTTATGAATCCAATAAAATAATTTCTATATGAATTTAATAAATGGATCTAAAAATTAACTGTATTCAACACATAGGAATACCCGTAACCAATATAAAAAAATCGGAAGCTTTTTATGAAAAATTAGGATTCAAGAATGTAATGTCTTCCACATTCGAAATTGATATCGAAAAGGGAGGAATTGTTGCTATGATGGAACGTAATAAAATGATTATCGAACTCTATCAAATGCCAGAAAAGCTATTGCCAGAAATTCGTAATCGCAAAGATGGACACATTGACCATATTGCTTTTGATGTAGATGATATTGAGACCTCTTTTCAAAGTTTAAAAGAAAACGGATTTCACATTCTTGAAGAAAATCCCGTATTTCTAAATTTTTGGAATAAAGGTTGTAAATATTTTAATATTCTGGGACCTGATGGAGAACGATTAGAATTTAATCAAATCTTAGATAAATAATACTTTTCTAAATAAATATAAATTTTAAATTAAAATTAAACATGAAAAACAACCACGCCTTATTTTTGTTTACGACTTTGTTGCTGTTTTCAGGTATAAGTCTGATGGCGCAAAAAGACAAGACTACAATGATTAAAAATATCGATGCCAAATGGTGGAAAGAAGCCGTTGTTTATCAAATATATCCTAGAAGCTTTAAGGATAGTAATGGTGATGGAGTTGGAGATTTAAAAGGAATTATTTCCAAATTAGATTATATTAAAAGCTTAGGAATAGATGCCGTTTGGCTCAATCCAATTTACACATCTCCAAATGATGATAATGGTTATGATATTAGTAATTATCGTGAAATTATGAAGGATTTTGGAACTATGGAAGATTTTGATCTTTTACTAAAAGAAATGCACAAGCGCGGTATCAAACTTGTCATGGATTTAGTTGTAAATCATAGTAGTGACGAGCATGAATGGTTCAAACAATCTAGGAGTTCAAGAGACAATAAATACAGAGATTATTACCATTGGTGGCCAGCCGAAAAAGGGAAACCAACTTATAGATGGAGCTTTTTTGATGTGAATAGTGAGGCTTGGAAATATGATGCTCAAACGGATTCCTATTATCTTCATTATTTTTCTCAAAAGCAACCCGATTTAAATTGGGAGAATCCAAAAGTTAGATATGAAGTTTATGATATCATGAAATTTTGGTTAGACAAAGGTATTGATGGTTTTAGAATGGATGCATTTCAGTTTGCTTCTAAAGATACTACTTGGCCAGAATTACCAAAAGGATATGAAAAAAACATCATAAAATACTACGGGGTGGGCCCTCATTTACATGAATATTTACAAGAAATGAACAGAGAAGTTTTTAGTAAATATGATATCATGACTGTTGCTGAAGGCGCTGGAAGTTCACCTGAAGATGCGATGCAATTTGTCGACCCTGATCGAAAAGAATTGAACATGGCATATCATTTTGAAAGTGTTGATATTGGTAAACATTTAAATGATTTTGGTCTTGTAAAATATAAAGAAATTTTTTCTCGTTATGATGAAGCCTTTAAAGATAAAGGTTGGCTTTCTATTTTTCTTGCCAATCATGACCAGCCTAGAATGGTCAGTAAATTTGGGAATGACACCCCTGAATTTAGAGAAATTTCATCAAAAATGCTTTCTACTTTTGTAATGACAATGCGAGGAACTCCTTATTACTATTATGGGGATGAATTAGGAATGGTCAACATTCGATTCAATTCTATTGATGATTATCACGATGTTGATACCCGTAACAAATACATTGGATTAAAAAATAAGGGCGGTGATTTAGATGCGTTTTTAGAAGGACAAAAACAAACTTCGAGAGAGAACGGGAGAACACCTTTTCAATGGAACACTACCGAAAATTCAGGTTTTACTACCGGAACACCTTGGTTAAAAGTAAATCCAAATTATAAAACCATAAATGCAGAAGCAGAAGAAAAAGATCCGAATTCAGTATTAAATTATTTTAGAAAATTAGTACAATTACGCAAAAAAGAACCAACGCTAGTTTATGGAAAATACACATTATTAGATAAAGAAAATCCAAATGTATATGCCTACACCAGAGAACTGAACGGTAAAAAAATACTAATACTATTAAATTTTACTGATAAAAACAGTTCTTATAAAATAGAGATTTCAACTGCTAAATCTAAAATTATTTTAGACAATTATACTGGGACTAAAAAACTAAAAAACAACATCTTACGCCCTTATGAAGCCATCATAGTGGAGCTTAAATAATACTAAAAATCATAATTTAAAATTAAACTGTTTCTTGAAAATTGAATTACAATAAATTAATTGTAAATTCGTTTTTTAAGAAGCAGTTTTTTATTAGGCTTTTACTAGAGTATCAAAACATGAACAATACCACTCTCAAACAAATTGCCTCTCAACTAGGAATTTCAATTACAACCGTTTCAAAATCTTTGAAAGGTTACTCCGATGTAAGTGAAAAGACAAAAAAGGCAGTTGTTGAATTAGCAAATCAGCTAAATTATACACCAAATAGTTTTGCTGTCAATTTAAGAACAAAAGAATCTAAAACAATAGGTTTGATAATTCCTACGCTTGTTCATGACTTTTTTTCAAATGTAATTCAAGGTATTCTTCAAGAAGCTGAGAAGAGGGATTATCTGGTTATCATTTTACAATCAAATGAAAAATTTGAATTTGAAAAAAAACAAATTGACCTTTTATTAAATAAAAGAGTTGATGGGATTTTAATGTCCTTGTCTAACGAAACCGGCGAATTTAAACACTTAAATACAATTCTCTCTAATAATACTCCGCTAGTGCTTTTTGATAAAATTGCAAAGCTTGTTGACTGTTCTAAAGTGACTATTAATGATAAAAAAGCAGCTTATGATGCCGTTAATTATCTTATAAAAAAAGGATATAAAAAAATTGCTCATTTTAGAGGCTCCTATTTACCGCAAAATTCCATTGACCGATTTTTAGGATACAAAAAAGCATTAGAAGATAATAATATTATATATGATTCATCGTTAGTTTATGTTTGTGATAACAACATGGATTTTGAAAATGGTTATGAAAACGCAAAAAAAATAGTCGATGAACATCCGGAAATCGATGCTATTTTTGCAGTTACTGATTTAGTTGCAATAGGAATTATTAAATACTTTAATGAGGTAGGTATTGCAATTCCTACACGGATTGCAGTATTAGGTTTCAGTAATTGGTTTATGTCAAGTGTAATAAGCCCAAAACTTTCAACAATAGACCAACCCGGATTTGAAATTGGAAGAAAATCAGCATCAATTTTATTCGATGAAATTAATTTGAAAAAAAACAATTTACCTATCGTTTTTCAATCAATCGAACTAGAAACAAGCATAATTGAAAGACAATCCAGTTAAAAAACTTTACTGTTTAATAAAATAACAAACCACTGTATTTTATGATTTAACTAATCTATATTAATTTGTTTATTTTGACAAAAAAAATAGAAATTCGATAAAAATTAATA
>JBJOQF010000043.1:0-5745 GCA_046050185.1 Bacteroidota bacterium | reverse complement strand
GTAGGATGTTTGAACTTGAAATCTTGGTAATATTTCTTTATTGTTTTTGCTAAGTTATCCTGTCCAATCACGTATCCCAATTGCGACAAGAAAATGCTTCCTTTTACATACGATGAAATACTATACGGACGGTTTTCGTCATAACGGTCACCATGCGTGGTTTGCGGTTGTTCTTTCCCTGATTCTACTAACTTATAATAGGCAGCATAATTCCCTTTAAATGGATTTTCTTCTTTTTTTACTGCCATTTCATTTAATGCCAAATCCTCAACGTAAGTGGTGAAACCTTCGTCCATCCAAGGATGCTTTGATTCATTTGAAGCTAGGATATGTTGAAACCAAGAATGTCCCAGCTCATGCGTTGCAGTTCCTAAAATCCCTTTTAAAGTTCCGTCACCTAACATCAGCGTACACATGGCATATTCCATTCCACCATCGCCAGCTTGAATAAAGGAATATTGTTTGTATGGATAATCTCCAATGTGTTTGTTATAGAAATCCATTACATTGACCATTAATGGCTCTAATTGTTTCCAATTCTCCATCGTCTTTGGATTATTTTTATACAAGAAATGCAAATCAACATTATTAGGTCCTTTGACTACATCATGTATATAATTTTTATCGGCAGCCCAAGTAAAATCATGAACCATTGGTGCTATAAAATGCCATGTCAATGTTTTTGTTTTATTAGGATAGGTTACAGTAATTCCCGCATCTTGGTATCCATGTCCAATTTGGTTTTGGTTTTGCAAATAACCGGAACCCCCCAAAATGTAATCCTTGTCAATCGTAATATTCACATCAAAATTCCCCCAAACACCGTGAAATTCTCTGGCTATATAAGGATCGGCATGCCAGCCTTCAAAATCGAATTCAGCAATTTTTGGATACCATTGCGCCATTGATAACTCGATTCCTTCGACATTATTTCTTCCCGAACGACGAATTTGAACAGGAACCTGGCCGTCAAAATCCAACGTAAAAGTAGTTTTTGAATGGGGTAAAATTGGCTTTGCCAAAGTAACTTCGAGAATCGTTCCTACCGTTTTTGCGGAAGCGTCAATTCCATCTTGTTTGAAATTATTGATTTTCAAATACCCAATTTCGTTAGGCTTCAAGGTTTTGATTCGGCTTTCTTTGACCTCTTTTCCATCCACTTTTATTTTGTTGATCATTCTCGCATCCGGATCTTTTATACTTTGTATTCTGGCATCCATTTCGCTTCCGGGTTGGAATGCATTTGGATACAAATGATAAAATACTTTTTTCAAAGTATCAGAAGAATTATTGGCATAAACCAATTCCTGCTTTCCCTTGTATCGGTAATTTTTCATATCCATCGTGACATCCATTTTATAATCAACGTGTTGTTGCCAATACATGGAAATTTGGGCCATTAAAGAGCTGGAATTAAGAGTAATGAAAAATAGTAAAAGAAGTTTTCGCATTATTTTTATAATAAAAAATGGAAGAGCAAAAAGCCCTCCCATTAAATTAATTAAGATTTGGTTTTATTTTTTAGTCATTCTTTCAGCAAGAATCAAAGCATTGTAAGCATTGACCATTTTTCCTGATTTTGAAGTCTCCGTATTTGATTTTTTTTCTTGGGTTTCTCCCAAGTCTACTGTTGCAGGTAATGGCGTACCGGAGTTCATCATGATTTGCTTTACTTGTACTGCTGATAATTTAGGATAATAGGAACGGATTAACGCCGCAACACCTGCTGCATTTGGCGAAGCCATTGAGGTTCCTTGTTCGTATTTGTATTTGTTGTTTGGCACTGATGCATAAATTTCCATTCCCGGAGCATACACATCTACATTAATTTTTCCGTAATTAGAAAACGGTGCAATTACCGCTTCCCCGTATGTATTATTCAAGGCTCCTACGGTAAGGACGTTTTTAGCAAACTCTATTTTGTTGTCTTCAGAGTCATTTGGGAAATTGATGTTTTTTTCTAAATCAATATCATTCCCGTCATTTCCTGATGCATGTACAAACAAAACATCTTTCTTTTCAGCATACTTTATAGCGTCAAAAACCCATTGCTTATGTGGAGAATAGCTTTTTCCAAAACTTCCGTTGATTACTTTAGCACCATTATCTACAGCATAACGAATCGCCAAAGCAATGTCTTTGTCATATTCATCACCATTAGGAACAGCTCTTACTGCCATAATTTCAACATTGTTTGCCACTCCGTCACCCCCAATATTGTTGTTTCTCCCTTGAGCAATAATTCCGGCAACGTGAGTTCCATGTAGCGCTTCTTCTTTATCCGGTCCATAAACAATATTGTTTCCGTATTTGTTGTCATTTATATCATCCGGATTATCTCCAACAGTTTTTCTGCCATTGAAATCTTTATTCAAATTATAATTTAATTGGTCATAAATGTACTTTCTATATTCTTCAATATCAGCGCTGAATTTTGGTCCGGCTTGTCCGATAACGCGAGTCATAATCATTTTACTTTTATTCAAATTTTCATCCGTACTAACAATTGCATTTAATTCTTCAAGTGTATAATCGTCTTTCTTTAAATAGGTTTGTATTACTTTATTGGTATTCAAAAGAAAATCTACTTGTTGTTTGCCTTCTAAAGCTTCGTTATACTTTTTTTCATAATCTGCTTTAGCATTTTTATATGCTACTGATCCATCATCTGTTTTTTTCAAAAGACGGGTCATCTCTAAATTTTCAAGTCCTGAATCGCCAAGGAAATTCCAGCCGTGAATATCATCTACAAACCCATTTTTATCATCATCAATTCCGTTACCGGCAATTTCTTTTGTATTGGTCCAAATCACTGATTTTAAATCTTCGTGATCAATATCAACCCCTGAATCTATAACCCCCACAATAACTTTAACCCCTTTTCTATCTTTCAACAATTCAGCATAGGCTTTATCAACACTCATTCCAGGAATCGTATCTTTTACTAAATCTAAATGACTCCAACGTTTTAAATCAGCCTCACTTATAGGAGCCACTTTTTTAATAATTAACGGCGAACTTACTGTTATAGCCGCAGTAGTTTTGTGAGCTTGATTTTGAGCAGTACATCCCACAATTGCAAAAAAAGCAACTGCAAAATAGTAGATTGGTTTGATATGGTTCATTTATAAAATTTTAAAATTAAGTGTGGGCCTAAATTATGTATTTTTTGTCACAAAACTTAGATGGATTAACACTCCATTAAGATTTGTTAGGAAGCAAAGAAATGAAAATTAAAGATTTTTTTATCTTGTTCAAAATAAAAAATGGAAGGACAATTTGCCCTTCCATTTATAAATAAATTGATTTATTATTTTTTAGACATTTTTTCTGCCAATAATAAAGCATTGTAAGCATTTACTATTTTTCCTGATTTAGATAAGGTAGTAAAAGATCGAGTGTCATTTGGTTTTCCTCCAACAATAACATCTGTTGTAATTGCAACTCCTGAATCCATCAAAATATGTTTCACTTGTTGTGCAGATAATTTTGGATAATACGACCGAATTAATGCTGCAACTCCAGCAACATTTGGTGATGCCATTGATGTTCCCTGCAGGTATTTATATGAATCGTTTGGGGTTGTGGCATATATTTTTACTCCAGGTGCAAAAACGTCAACATTAATTTTTCCAAAATTAGAAAATCGTGCCACCACTTTATTGCCGTATTCAAAATTCAATGCGCCAATTGTAATTACATTATCAGCAAATTCCGTTATTTTATCATCTGAATCATTCGGGAAATTATCATTTGAATCAATATCTTTTGCATCATTTCCGGCTGCATGAACAATTAACACGTCCTTTTTCTCCGCATATTTAATAGCATCATAAACCCATTGTTTATGAGGTGAAAAGCTTTTTCCAAAACTTCCGTTAATTACTTTAGCACCATTATCAACTGCATAACGAATCCCAAGTGCAATATCTTTGTCATATTCATCTCCGTCTGGCACAGCACGAACCGTTAGAATTTCAACATTGTTAGCCACTCCGTCTCCGCCTAATTGATTGTTTCTAGTTTGAGCAACAATTCCGGCAACGTGAGTTCCATGAAGAATACTATTTTTATCTGGTCCCATAACATTGTTGTTCCCGTATTTAGTATCAGTAATATCTTCCGGATTATCTCCAACAACTTTTCTATAATCGGTTTTCAGGTTGTCTCCTTGTAAGAGCGCATTAAAACCATCTAATTGTTTTTGAACAGCAACTTTTAAGTCTGTTAAAGGCATACCATAAGAAAGCATTTGTTCCATAGCAGCCTTACTTTTTTGCATTTCCGGTTCTTGTGACACAATTGCCTTAACTTCTTCAATTGTATAAACTGATTTTCCAAAATGCTTTATCAATGTAGCATCTCCTTCGTTTAAGGTTACTAACATCTGCTCCAAGCGTGCTTTCCCTTTAGTCGCATCGGAAAATTTAGCATCATTTACTGCTTTTGCTGCTTGATACGTTACTTCATCAACTATGTTTTTATTTTTGATAATTCGTTCATATTCATAATGTTCCTTAGTAATATCTCCTAGGAAATTCCAACCGTGAATATCATCAATATATCCGTTTTTATCATCATCAATTCCGTTTCCTGCAATTTCTTTTGTATTGGTCCAAACCACCGATTTTAAATCTTGATGCTCGATATCAACTCCTGAATCTACAATCCCAACGATAACTTTTACCCCTTTTTTATCTTTCAATAATTCGGCATACGCTTTATCAACACTCATTCCCGGAATAGTATCTTTTACTATATCTAGATGACTCCACCGTTTTAAGTCATTCTCATTTATGGCTGCAACTTTTTTAATGTTTAGCGGCGCACTTATCGAAGTACCTGTTGCTGTTGAAGTAGAAACTTGTTTAGAAGCTCCGCATCCAATAAGAGCTAATAGTGCAAATGCAGAAATGTAAATGGGTTTAATACTATTCATATGTATGTTTTTAAAAGTTACAAAATTAGTCTAAATTAAACTATTTTGTTACAAAAATGTTATTCTTAACACTATATTAGGATTTGTTCGCATGTAAAAACAGCTGCTAATCGCACTCCTTTTTCCGTTTTTTCAACGGTTATAATTTCGTTATGGGCATCGTGTTCCAAAAATAAATAGTAATTATTCTCCGCTGCAGCATTCATGAATTTTGATTTTTCGTCTAATGTCAAAAGGGGTCTGGTATCATAGCCCATCACATAAGGAATTGGAATATGTCCGGCTGTTGCCAATAAATCAGCGCAAAAAACAATTGTTTTATCCTGATATTGAATGTGCGGAATCATTTGCTTTTCGGTATGTCCATCGACAAAGAAAATACCAAAACCTAATTCCGATTTTTCAAGAAAATCACCCTCCGGTCTTTGGATGAAATGGAGCTGTCCGCTTTCTTGCATAGGCAAAATATTCTCAGACAAAAAAGACGGTTTTTCTCTTAGATTAGGTTTTGTTGCCCATTCCCAATGTTTATCATTACTCCAGAATTTAGCATTTTTAAATGCTGGTTGGTAGCCCGTTTTGTTGGTATTCCATTGCACACTTCCACCGCAATGGTCAAAATGCAAATGCGTCATAAAAACATCCGTAATATCATCACGATGAAAACCAAATTTGGCTAAGGATTTATCCATGGAATGCGTTCCCCAAAGCGAATAATATCCAAAAAATTTCTCTGATTGTTTGTTTCCCATTCCGGTATCAATCAAAATCAATTTATCACCATCTTCAATTAACAAGCAACGTGC
>JBJOQF010000042.1:0-3540 GCA_046050185.1 Bacteroidota bacterium | reverse complement strand
TCTTTATCGTTCAGTTTTCGTTCCAGCTCAGCTTGGTATTCTTCCATTACCGGTTTCATGGTACTTTCCGGAATATCCGATATTCTCAGGTAAATTAATCCATCAATGGCATTATTGAATAATGGGTCAACATTAAAAGCTACTAAACGGGCATTTTGCTTAATGTATTTTTTTATTAAAACGGGTAAACGAAGTACTCCAGGCTCTAATTCATCAATAATTTTGTCAAATTTATTCAAATCGGCATCCGTTTCGTTGAATACAAAATCCTTATCGGCATCTTTTAGTTTTACCTTATATTCCTTTTTAGGATGAATGTATTGTGCAATATAAGGATCATAATAGTGCGATTTCATGAACTCAATCATCAAGGATTTTGAAAAATCAGAGAATTGATTGCTGATACTTACGCCACCCAATAAAAATTTATGTTCAGGATAATGCAAAGTGGTATGGATAATTCCGCGCCATAACAAGAACAAAGGCATTGGTCTTTGCTGGTATTCTTTGATGATGAATGCTCTTCCCATTTCAATGGATTTGTGCATCATATCATGTAATTCAGGTTCAAAACGAAAAAGGCTGTTTAAATAGAAACCATCTATACCATACTTAGGATATATTTCGGCTCCCAAGCCCATTCTATAAGCACCCGCAATTTTTTTAGTATCATCATCCCACAAAAAAAGATGGTGGTAATATTGATCGTATTTGTCTAAGTCAATTGATTCGTTAGTTCCTTCACCTACTTCTCTAAAAGTGATTTCTCTCAACCGACCTATTTCATGGAGTATATTTGGAATTTTATTGGCTCCAGCAAAAAACACTTCATAATTTTTACTTTGCAAAAGTCTGCAATCAGTACTTCTCAATGCATTTACTTCGGCAATCATTTTTTCTGCATTGGCAGGAGTAACGATTTGTTTTGGACTTTTTGGACTTTTTAAACTGGATGTATTTAAAAAATTATTTTCTTTTTCAAATGGATTGGCAAGCATATATGTTTTCTTTCTCAAGAACTCTGTATAGTCTTCAATGGTTTTATGTTCGTTTTGTTCATTTACCGAAATAGGTTTTCCAATTCGTACTTTTATCACACGATTCTTCTGGCTAAACACTTCCGATGGTAATTTAGCCGTACGTAATGTGCCGCCAATTTTTGAAAGCATATAGAAAAACCGACTGTTTTTAGCATGAAAATAAATAGGAACAACAGGAACCTGGGCTTTTCTGATTACTTTTATGGCACCTTCTTCCCACGGTTTATCAACCATTAATTTTCCGTCTTTATAGGTGGAAACTTCTCCGGCAGGAAACATTCCTAAGGGCTTTCCATCGCTTAAATGACGCAAGGTTTCTTTTATTCCTACAACACTGGATTTAGCATCCTTATAATTTTCAAAAGGATTAACCGGCATGATATATTTCTTGAGTGGCTCAATTCGATGCAAAAGAAAATTGGCGATAATTTTGAAATTAGGTTCTTTATCAAGCATTAATTTCAATAATAAAACACCGTCAATTCCTCCCAAAGGATGATTTGAAATCGTGATATAAGCACCCTCTTTTGGTAAGCGTTTTAAGTCTTCTTCAGGGATTTCGAATTTTATTTGTAAATCATCTAATATTCCATTCAGGAAATCAACATCTTTCAAATGCTTGTTTCTGTCGTATACTTTGTTTAAGGTAGAAATTTTTAGCACCTTCATAAGCAACCATCCGGAAAAAGTACCCAGAACTCCGTACTTATCAGCATTTATCGCTTTTGCAACTTCTTTGGCGGTAACTAAACCCATGTGTTTTTTATTTTTTAACGCAAGAAACAAAGATAGCAAAAAACTCCATTTTCTCTCTTTTTCTGAATCAAACTTATACTTTTTTATTACATTTGAAACCTACATAAAAAACAATATGTTTCGTTCGATAAAATTAAAAAGGGGATTCCTGACAACTTTAGCCTAACAATAACTTATCAAATCAAACTCAAAAAATACTTTAATGAGAATTATTTCATACAACGTCAACGGAATAAGAGCCGCCATTTCAAAAGGATTTATAGACTGGTTGCAACACGCAAATCCGGATATTATTTGTCTTCAGGAAATTAAAGCTACCGAAGATCAAATCCCGGTTGAAGCCATAGCAGATGCAGGTTATCCGTACCAATATTATTATTCAGCAACCAAAAAAGGCTATAGTGGCGTGGCTATTCTTTCTAAAATCAAACCTAACAATGTAGTTCACGGAACCGGAATTCACCACATGGATTTTGAAGGAAGAAACCTTCGGGCTGATTTTGATGGGTTTTCTGTGATGAGTTTGTACTTGCCATCGGGGACAAATATCGAGCGATTAGACCATAAATTTATGTTCATGGATGATTTTCAGACTTACATTGACGAACTCAAAAAAGAAACGCCAAATCTAATTATCTGCGGTGATTACAACATTTGCCACGAGGCAATTGATATTCACGATCCCATCAGAAACAAAACCGTTTCCGGGTTTTTGCCACAAGAAAGAGCCTGGCTCGACGGATTCATGAAGTCCGGATTTGTGGATAGTTTCCGCCATTTCAACAGCGAGCCGCACCAATATTCGTGGTGGAGTTACCGCGCCGGAGCAAGAGGAAACAACAAGGGTTGGCGCATCGATTACAATTTAGTTAGCGACACCTTAAAACATAGATTAAAAAGAGCCGTTATTTTGTCAGATGCAGTGCATTCAGACCATTGCCCAATTTTGGTAGAAATCGAGTAAAAGTCATTGCGAGGAATGAAGCAATCTGGAGCTATTTCCCGCTATCCGTTGCAATCTTTATATCAGCCGAAAAAGGCTGATATAAAGGATTTTCACTTCTATCGGGGCTAGGGCATCCGAATATAATTTGCGTTTTTGCTTTCAAAACAACAATAGAAACAACATAAATACAAACAAAATGATTAAAAGAGTTTCCATCGGATTACTAGTGCTGGCACTTTCAACTTCATGTGTATCCAAGAAAATATACAATGATTTAGAAAACAAGTACACCGATTCCAAAAAAGAAAATAGAAGATTAACGGATGAAAATGAAGATCTTTTAAAGGCTAAAAATCAATTAGAATTAGACCGAAGTGCTTTAACATCTGATTTAAGCAAATCAAAATCGGAGCTGGAAAAATTGAAAGCCGATTATGCAACGGCTCAAAATAAATTTAAAGTGCTGCAGGATTCCTATGCAGCTCTAGAAAAAAATAGCAGCGACGCTTTGCAAAATAACATGAAGAAAAACCGTGATTTGCTGGAGCAATTAGACGAGAAAGGGAAAGCGTTAGCATTAGAACAAGAACGTTTAAACAAAAGCGCACAACGTTTAGATGAGTTGGAATCTTTGATTGCTGCCAAGGAAGCCAGCATGAAAAAACTAAAAGAAACACTGTCTAAAGCCTTGAATAGCTTTGAAGGAAAAGGGTTGACCGTTCAACAAAAAAATGGGAAAGTATATGTTTCCATGGAAAACAAACTGCTTTTCAATTCTGGAAGCTGGGCAGTGGGTTC
>JBJOQF010000041.1:0-5490 GCA_046050185.1 Bacteroidota bacterium | reverse complement strand
TATCGATTCTAGAGCGATTAGCTTTCTTAAAAGAACCTTTAAATACAAATGGAATCTCCAGTTTATTCGTGATACCAATTAATTTTTCGGCAATGCGCATCGCCATTTCTTCACCTTCAATGGCGCAAGGCCCAGCAAGTAGAAAAAAGTTGCCGCTTTCAGTATGTTTGATTTGTGGAATATGTTGTATGTTCATGATTTTTTGTATTAAAAGTGCAAAGATAATTAGAAATTATGATTTAGTGTTTTTTTGAAGCTAATTCCTGCTATCTGTTACAAATAAAATTTTCACGGTTATCAAGTTCTAATGCAGTCGTGTTTTATTTAATTATTTTTTTTAAGCTAAGACCAACGGGTACCATTAAAATCCCTTTTTCGTAAATATTTAAATAGAGTTTTATTGGTTTATTTAGGCCATGCCATTTCAATTCATATACATCCAGGAAACCAGCACCTAAATCTGTTCTTTTTGTTGGAAAAGGACAGCAACTTTCTAATTTTGTATAAGTTATTTTTTCTCCTTTAGGTCCAGCCAATGCATTCAAAAAGCGTTCTTGATTAATCGTCTCATTTGCAGTATTTCTATAAAATATATTGATGGGATACTCTTCATTATAACCATATTTTTTGTCTTTGCTATATTCTGTTATTACAAAAGTATTTTCATTTGAAAGTATAAGAGCAGGCGCATTATCATCTACATTTTTCAAAGTAGATTTGGTGCTGACACAAGAAGCATAAAGCATTAACAAAGCGATAAAAGAAAGTGTTTTTTTCATGGTTTAATTAATTTTGGTAATATTTACAGCAATTACAATACCATTACCCGTCTAAAGACATACAAATATAAACAGAACTTTAAATCCTGATAACAATTACAAATATTAATTTATAGGCAGTTTTTTTACTAGTGTAACTTTTCTCACATAGATTGAATATTTTGCTATATATATTTGCATAAAATTTATAAATATGAATATTATTTTTCAAACATGGCCTTGGTATGTTTCCGGGTTTTTGATCGGTATGATTATGCTTAGTCTGATTTATTTTGGAAAGACTTTTGGGATGTCTTCTAATTTGCGTTCACTTTGTTCCATGACAGGAATTGGGAAACGAGTAACGTTTTTTGATTTTGATTGGAAAGCACAACGTTGGAATTTAGTTGTTGTATTAGGAGCTATGTTAGGTGGTTTTGTTGCAGTTCATTTTATGAGTGATGCTTCAAATGTTACTATAAATCCAAAAACCATTGCGCAGTTAGCTCAAATGGGAATCGATGCTCCAAACGGAAAATTAATGCCGGATGCAGTCTTTGGGACACAAATTTGGCAATCTCCCAAAAGTATTTTTATTCTGATAATAGGAGGTGTTTTAATAGGTTTTGGTTCTCGTTATGCCGGAGGCTGTACTTCAGGACATGCAATATCAGGTTTAAGTAATTTACAACTTCCATCTTTGAAAGCTGTTATGGGATTTTTTATTGGAGGATTAATTATGGCTCATTTTTTATTACCCTTAATTTTTTAGAATATGAATGTATTAAAATATTTAATTGTCGGATTTGTTTTCGGGATTGTACTTACAAAATCGGAAGCGGTTTCCTGGTATCGCATTTATGAAATGTTTCAATTTCAGTCTTTTCACATGTACGGAATTATTTCAGTAGCTATTTTAACTGGCGTAATTGGCATCCAAATCATAAAAAGAAATAAACTAAAAGATATAAAAGGACAGTCAATAGAAATTCAGGATAAAGAAGCTGGTTCTACTCGTTATTGGGTTGGGGGATTGTTTTTTGGATTGGGTTGGGCGCTTGTAGGTTCTTGTCCGGGTCCTATATTTATTCTTCTTGGCGCTGGTTTTTGGAGTGTGCTTTTAGTACTTTTAGGTGCTTTGTCAGGTACCTTTATTTATGGATTATTGAAAGATAAATTACCTCATTAATTGCCCCAAAAATTAAATAGCATTTTCTAAAAAAGGGAATGCTATTTTTTTTTGTTTAATTTTAAAATACCAGCTGTAATCAAGTATTGCGCAATGAGGTATGTTGCCATTATAAGAAAAGAACTAAATCGAATGGGTTCATAAAATTTATTAAAAGCCAAAATACTATCTGAACTTACAAAAATAATCGCGCCTAGTAATATATAAATCCCAGCAGGTTTACTCCATTTTAAATACCCTTTAAAAGCAAATAAAAGCATCGTTGATAATACAATGGCATAAACAAAAATCGGAAGTTTTAAATCCCCTAGAGTTGGTAATAATACCGATAACATTAGTATTAAATAGGTAATAATAGCTGTGATTCCTACCCAGAAAACAGCTTTGTTTCTAGAAAAATTTATTCTCAATTGTTTGCTGAACAATACAATATAAGCGATATGAGAAATTAGAAATGCTATCAATCCAATGATGAAATAGATTTCTGCTTTGTAAGCAAATAGTAAAACTACATCTCCCATCCAAGAAAAAGTCAAGGCTATTAAGAGGAATTTTTTTGAAGGAAAATCTCCGCAAGAATAAACTGCAAGAAAAAGAAAAGGAATTAAAAAAGGTTTTATAAACCATGAAATATCTTCTCTTCCCAAAATAATAAATAAAAGATAAGTGAAACTGATTCCAATATAGGCTTTGAATGATAAGGTACTTCTCATGAATTTTTTTTAAGATGATGTCAGAACTACTTTTTCTTTTTCGAAATTTACACTTACAAAATATACTGTTACTATTAAGGATAACATAAGATATCCAATTATAATATAATTTGCATAAGGGAAAAGCTGATTCATTGAAAACCAATCTCCAAAATAAGTAATGATGAGTATCCCAAAAGCAAATCGGAGGATTTCCCAAAAGATTGAAATTTTTCGTCCATCCATTAATTCAGTGTAGCTATAGACCGTTATAAAAATAAATGCTCCAAATACAAATACATTGGGTAATCCAATTAAAGCAATAAAATTATATAAATAGCTGATAAATAATAAAGTAATTATAGCTTGAATCATGGACCAAAGCATCAGTTTTTTGGAATACTGGGTACCATATTTTTCAAAAGCATAAACATCTTTAATCTTGTGTACAGGATATTTTTCTTCGAAATTTTCTGGACGCCATCCTGTTGGTTTGAACCAGATTATAAATTTATCTTTCCAGTTTTCGGCACGCCAGGCATCGGTTATCATCAACCAAAGATGTTGAAAATTAATGCGAATGGGATTCCAGGTTTGTGCAGGTCTTGTGATTCCAAAAACTGGTGGGACTGATGCTAATTCTTCTTGAAATGTTCCAAATAACTTATCCCAAATTATAAATATTTGAGAATGATTTTTATCCATATATTCTGGATTAATAGCATGATGCACCCGATGATGAGAAGGGGAAACTAAGATGTTTTCCAGAAAACTAATTTTTTTAATGTGTTTGGTATGATACCAAAACTGAAGAAATAAATGAATGGGAAGTGTAACGGCAATCACTTTTGGAGGAACTCCTAAAAGAGCTGCAGGAATTAGTAAAAAAGTAAATAAATTTACAAAACTGGATATGGGTTGGCGTAAAGCACAAGCTAAATTAAACTCTTCACTGCTGTGATGAATAGCATGCTTATTCCATAAAAAATTGATTTGATGCGAAAAACGATGACTCCAATAACCATAAAAATCAATCGCTATGAAACCAATGATATAGGCAAGTACTGTAGCTTCTAAGTGGAAAACTGCTATTTTTGATGCGATCCAATCATAAGAAATAAGGGTGATACTAAGCCCTAAAACATCTTTCAAGGAGTTGACCATTCCAGAACTTATGCTGGAAACAGAATCCATATTTGGAGAAGTATCTTCTCCTTTATAATGGCCATATATTTTTTCTATTATGATTAATAGTAAAAAAATGGGCATTACAAAAACTAATATTTTTCCGTATTCTTCCATAAAAGCCTGTTGTGTTGTTCAAATATATAATAAAAGCATATATTTTTTGAATTATTTGTAATAATTCTATAACAGGCTGTTTGATTTAAATATTACTAAATGATTTCAGCACTTAATCCAGCTTCCAAGAGTTGGGTGCACTGAGGTTTTAGCTTGTTATAAGGGCCTGTTTTTACGGTGCATTTTCCATTGTAATGAACAATCAACGAACATTGTTCAGCTTGTTCAGCAGTGTGATTACATACGCGTATTAAAGTTTCTATGACATGTTCAAAAGTATTTACATCATCATTATAGACAATAATTTCGTTATCAATGGATATAATTTCTTTTACACTGACTCTTTCTCTTACTTTTTCTTTAGTACTCATTTTGTAGGTTTTTTGTACTTGTATTATAAATAATTAAAAAATAATGAACTAATTTACATATTTTAATGAAACCCAGTTGTTTCTTTCGAATTTTTTAACATAAGTTAAGCCTCTCTCAGTGCATGAAGCCTCAATAAACGGGATGTCTTCTACATAGAAACCGCTTAATAATAAGGTTCCTTTTGGATTCAAACAATCCACATAACTTTGCATATCGTTCAACAAAATATTTCTATTAATGTTGGCAATTATCAAATCATATTTTTTGTCTTTTAACAAAGCTGCATCACCTTCATAAACTGTAATATGTTTACAATTATTGCGTTCAGCATTTTCGATAGAATTCAAATAGCACCAATTGTCAATATCAATAGCATCAATTGGTTGGGCTCCTTTCATTTCGGCAAGAATAGCCAAAATTGCTGTTCCGCAACCCATATCAAGTGTTTTTAAATCAGTAACATCTATTTCCAATAAATGTTGAATCATCATGTGAGTAGTTTCGTGATGACCAGTTCCAAAACTCATTTTTGGTTCGATTACAATATCAAATTCGGCATCCGTTTTCGGATGAAATGGCGCACGTACATGACAATTTCCATCTACATCGATTGGTTCAAAATTCTTTTCCCATTCCTCATTCCAGTTCACTTGCTCTATTTCTTCGAAAGTATAGTCAATTTTAAATTCCTCTGATTGCAAAATTTGAATTTCATCAAGAATCATTTCGTCCCATAAATCCTTTTGCACAAAAGCAGAGATACCCGTTTCGGTTTCGGTAAAACTTTCAAATGCTTTTTCTCCTAATTGGGCAATTAATATTTCTGAACCTAGTTCTTTTGGTTCTATGATAAAATGATATCCAATATAAATGTTTGACATGTTTGTTTTTTTTTTGGCAAAGGTAGTATATCTTTTTTATTGAAGAATTAAAACAAAAAAAAGGCTTGACAAAATATCAACCCTTTTTTTTAAATTTTATGTAAAAAATTATATTGCGCTCACAATAGCAACAAAATCATCTGCTTTTAGTGCAGCTCCACCTATAAGACCTCCATCTACATCTGGTTTAGAGAAAATTTCTTTTGCATTTTCTGGTTTTACACTTCCTCCGTAAAGAATTGTAACATCATCAGCAATATCGCTTCCATAAGCTTTACGAACAGTTTCTCTGATGA
>JBJOQF010000040.1:0-11116 GCA_046050185.1 Bacteroidota bacterium | reverse complement strand
GCAAAATTAAGACATACAAAATCCACTTCTTCTTTTTCAAGTTCAGGAACCAAAGCATCAGTAAGTTCAAATGCGCTCATTTCTGGTTGCAAATCATAAGTGGCTACTTTTGGAGAATTTTTCAATATACGACTTTCGCCGTCAAAAGGTAATTCTCTCCCGCCAGAAAAGAAAAAAGTCACGTGAGGATATTTCTCTGTTTCGGCAATACGAATTTGTTTTTTATGTGCTTTTTCTAAAACTTCACCAAGGGTTTCAGTAATGTTATCTTTATTATAAACAACTTTTACGTTTTTATACGTTTCGTCATAATTAGTAAGCGTTACATAATACAAATTCAATTTGTGCATGTTTTGCTCATGAAAATCTTGTTGCGAAAGCGCTTCAGTCAATTCTCTTCCTCTATCCGTTCTGAAATTGAAGAAAATAACGACATCATCTTCCTCAATAGTAGCAAGTGGTTTGTCATTATCATCAACTATAACCATGGGATTAATAAATTCATCAGTTACATTATTTTTATAACTTTCTTCTATTGATGCTACGGCATTTTTAGTGTGAATTCCAGTTCCGTTGACTACTAAATCGTAAGCCAGTTTTACTCTTTCCCAACGTTTGTCACGGTCCATTGCATAATAGCGCCCAATAACAGAAGCTAGTTTCACAGTAGTATTTGCGATATAATCTCCTAAATCCTGAATGTATTTTCCTCCTGATTTTGGATCAACATCACGACCATCAGTGAAAGCGTGAACGAAAACTTTTTGCAATCCGTATTGTTGAGTTGCATCAATCAAACCACGCAAATGTGAAGTATGAGAGTGAACACCACCATCAGAAACGAGACCTAAGAAGTGTACTTTTTTATTGTTTTCTTTAGCATAAGTAAAAGCATCAACTAATACTTGTTCTTTTGCCAAAGTATTATGTGCTACGGCAAGATTTATTTTGGCTAGATCCTGATATACTATTCGTCCAGCGCCAAGGTTCATGTGTCCTACTTCGCTGTTTCCCATTTGTCCTTCAGGCAAACCTACATTTAAACCATCGGTTCTAAGTTGAGCACTTGGGTAATTTTTATAAAGATTATTTATAAATGGTACATTGGCGTTATCAATTGCAGATACCTTAGGGTCAGGAGATTTTCCCCAACCGTCCAAAATCATAAGAATTACTTTTTTGTTCATTGTAATATATTTTGAACAAAGATAAAGTATTTATAAAAATGTTCGAAGAAATCGAAATCACTATTATTCATTCGTAAGATAACAATAACAAATAATGATAATTTTGTTGCAGAAAACGAGATTTTCTAAAATTAATGCAACTTAGAATTTATTTTTCACTTCGTTGTAATCAATAAAATAACGAATACTTATTGAGAAAACATGTTTTAGCTGATCGTTAGTTAATAAAGCAGTAACTTTTTTTCCAAAGTCTTTATCGATTTCTCTTTGAAAATTAGCGGCATTGTTTCTATATAAAATAGAAATTTGACTGCCTGGAGCAAACCACCAGGAATAAGATATGTCACCATTCCAGGAAAAAAAACTTGAATTTTTGTTTTCAGTATAATTAGAATAATCCATTAATCTGCCGTTTTGTTCTAATGATAAAAAGTTTTTGTTTTCGGCATACGACCAATAATGGCGCAAGGAAAGATTAAAAGTCATTTTACTGTTGATGGAGTATTTTCCTGAAAGAGAGTTGGAATACGTAATCACATTTCTATTGGCAAAAATAATAGTGTTAGGCGTTGCTAAATTTAAATCAGCATTAACACTGTCTATATATCCTTTGTTGTTGTTTTGTCTAAAAAAGCTAAAGTTATAATTCAATGAAAATTTATCATTGAAGCGGTATCTTGGACCTATGTCTAAACCATAAGAATTTCTCCCAGGTTCACTTAAAACAGCAAATGATGGATTGAAATCAATTGCAAATTTATTATTGTAATTAGAAGAAAACATAAACCATCCTCCCATTCGTTTTGGAAAAATTAAATACCTGTTTTCGGTTCTAGGTTCATAATAATCATAGGATTCAATTGGGTTGGCGTTTATTCCTAATCCAAAATAATGATTTTGTTTGTTGTTAGAGTTAATATTTACATTGATGTTATTGCCTTGAATTTTTCCTGTCTCTTTTTGAAACTGGGTGTACATATTTATATTTGTATTGAAGGTATTGAAATATTTGGTTGGGTTTAATATTCTATAATTTGCATTTCCATAAATTGCATAATAGTTGGTTTCAAAATTAATTCCCAAATCATTATTGTCGAAATTTTTTGATAGTATTTCTGTTCCTAAACTATATCTGTATTTTCCAGAAGTCTCAGCAAAGTTTAAGGATGAAGCAGTTCCTTTTTTGTCTTCAATATCGTTTATGTAACTGTATTTAAAATTTCCGGAAAGATTATAGGTGTTTTTCTTCGTATTTAAATCCCAAACTAATGCTGAAACATTTGCATCACGAAAATTTCCGCTTCGGGTAACATTTGTATTCACAAATGAAATTGAGGAATTTTTGCGAAAGCGTTTATCTAGGACCAAAACATTATAGTTTGCTAATGGTTCCACTAATTCTCTTCTTATTTCATTAGTGTCATTGTTTTGTATCGAAGCATACGTTTTTTCAGTAACGGCATTTAGTATTCCTATTCCTAAACCATTTTTTGTTCTGCCGGATACTTTTAAGGCATTGATAAGATTGACGCTTGATGGATTATCAATAATTTCTTCATTACTCGCAGTAATTGGATAATTAGATGGTTTGCCCCCAATTCTTCTTGAATAAAGTAAATTTCCTTTGCTGAATAAATCGGTTCCTTCGGTAAAAAAGGGTCTGTTTTCATTAAATTGCTGTTCAAAAGGGCCTAAATTTAAAATCTGATCATCGTATTTTGTTTGGCCAAAATCGGGAATAAGAATAGCGTCAAGTGTAAAAGCATCGTTTATGCCATATTTTATATCCAGACCACCTTTTATTGTTCCGTATGTTTTTTGCTGGGAATTTGCATTGACATAAAAAGAAGAATAGGGTAAAAGAAAAAGTCTGGTAGGTGTTTTTATATTTTCAATTCCTTCCAAAACTCCTGTTTGTTGCGTAAAAGTCCCAATTTTTGAATCAATAAAATTCCAACTGTATTTATGTCTATCACGTTTTATTTCTCTAAAAAAATTGAGTCCCCAAGTCTGTTTTTTTTCACCTGAAAATCTCAAAGCCGCATATGGAATCCGCATTTCTACAACCCAACCAAAATCAGTAATAGTAGCTTTGCTTTTCCAAACAGCATCCCATGAATAATCTTCTCCATTGGTATCAGTTGTTATACAATCAGCTTGCCCATCAGATGCGGAGATATAAAATTGAAAATCTTGTTGCCCGTCATTATAACCATTTACAAAAACTCCAAAAAGATCCGAAGCACCAAAATTATCTCTTTGTGAGATTTCTTTCATTATTTTATTAGGCTCGTTATCATACATTACTGCAGCGATATAGATGGCATCATTGTCGTATAAAACTTTCACTTCTGTTTTTCTGTTTTCTGGAATAAGTTTTCCATTATCTGGTTCAAACATGATGAAATCTTTTGCTATGGGAACAGATTTCCAAATGTTTTCATCCAGTTTTCCGTCTATTATTATATTATCTGAAATGAATTTAGTTTGTAACACTTTTTTTTGGCTATAGCCAAGAAATGAAAACAAGAAGAAACCTATGAAAAGTATTTTTCTCATGATTTTTTTGATTAAATGATGAAATGGGAATTTCCCAAATAAGATTTCAATAATAGACTAAGCTATTACGTTTTTGTTACAGTTTTTGAAGGGGAAAATTTACTTGAACTTATTAAGCTTTTTAGTGAAATTCAAAATTTCTCTTTTTTAAATTGTTGAAGTTTAGACTTAAAAAAATTAAAATTTATTTTTTATCACATTATAATCAATAAAATAACGAAGACTAATTGATAAAATATTAGTCAAGTTATTTTCGAAAATATTTTTAAAGTTTGTAGACAATTTTTTTTCTACAACACGAGTGCCCACTTGTGCATAATTGCGATATAAAATAGAAATTTCACTTCCTGGAGCAAACCACCACGAATAGGATAAATCAAAATTCCATGAATTGAAATTTCTATTTTTATTCAACGAATAAACATTATTTTGAACTAAATAACCATTATCCTGTAAAGTAAGAAATTCATGGTTTTGAGAATAAGACCAGTAATATCGGGTTGTTAAATTGAAAGTCATTTTGTTGTTTATTGCGTATTTCCCTGTAATATCATTTTGTAATATTTCTCTATTACGCTCCGCAAAAATGATTCCTGTGTTGTCTTGATCTACCCAACCTCGGTCGTTTACTTTGTGAAAGTACTGAAGGTTATATGCTAAGGAAATTTTGTCGTTAAATCTATATTTTGCACCACTGCCAAAAATATACTCAATTCTATGATCTTCGTCAAATTTAGTTACAGCAGATTCGATTTCATAACTAAACTCTTTGTTTTTATCAGAAGTAAACAAAGCATAACCTACGATACTTTTAGGAATATACACATATCTTCCGTCTTGTCGGGGTTCGTAAAAATTGAATTTGTTCAATGGATTAATATTAAATTGAAATTCAAAATAATTATTTTTCAGTGAAGTTGCTTTAACAATAGTTTTATACCATCCTTCTTGTAATTTTCCTGTAGTATTTTGTATTTCTAAATTTACTTCCTGTTCTATCCTGAATGTATTAAAAAAGTTTGTAGGGTTTAAAATTCTATAGCTTGCATTGGCATAAGCATTATGATAATTCGTATAAAAAATAATTCCTAAATCATTTATGTCATAATCTTTAGATAAATACTTTCCGGAAAGTATATAGCGGTATTTTCCACTGGTTTTTTCAAAGTTTAAAGCAGTTTTGAAACCAGTATAGTCTTCAATTGTATTGATAGAACTGTATTTAAAATCGCCATACAAATTATATGAATTTGATTTTGTATTTAAATCAAATAATAATGCTGAAACATTAGCATCTCTAAACGCACCATTACGAGTTGTATTTGTGTTTACAAATGAAACGGATGAATTTTGATTAAAACGCTGATCTAAAACTAATACATTATAATTTGTTAATGGTTCTATGACTTCTTTTCTAGTTTCATTTGTGTTATTATCCCGAATTGTAGCATAAGTCTTTTCGGTAACAGCATTCAAAAAACCAATTCCTAAACCTTTTTCTGTTCTTCCGGAAACTTTTATAGCATTCAGCAAATCAACAGTACTCGGGTAATTTATGATTTCTTCGTTAGCTGTAATTACAGGTTCTGTACTAGGTACTCCGCCAATTCTCCTGGAATAAAACAGCCCGCCTTTATTGAATAAATTAGTTCCTTCTGTAAAAAAAGGTCGGTTTTCATCTAGCTTTTGTTCAAAAGGTTCCAAATTTAAAATAGCATTGTCAAATTTTGTCTGTCCAAAATCAGGCACTAAAATAGCATCCAATGTAAAGGAATCATTAATACCGTATTTTATATCTAAACCAGCTTTGAATGTAGTTGCTGAAGCAATATCATTTTCTTGGTGATATACTGATGAATAAGGGATGAAGAAAAGTCGGGTAGGAGTTTTTATGTTTTTGATTCCTTCTAGAATTCCTGCTTGTGAAATTACAGCGCCAATTTTTGTATCGACACGATTCCAAGTATATTTTTGATTATCTCGTTTTATTTCACGCATGAAATTCAAACCCCAAGTTTGTTTTTTAGCATTTGAAAATCGTAAGGCTGCATAAGGAATTTTCATTTCAACAACCCATCCAAAGTCAGTTAATGTTACTTCACTGTCCCAAATTGCATCCCAAGTGAAATCTTCACTATCTTCAGTTGCTAAACAATCCATTTGAACTCCTGCTGAACTTACAAAAAATCGGAAGTCTTGTTGCCCGTCATTAAAGCCATTGATGAAAACTGAGAAATTGTCTGAAACCCCAAAAACATCACGGTTTGTTATTTCTTTTTTAATTTTGTTTGGTTCATCATCAAACAATAATGCAGCAATATAAACGGCATCGTTGTCATATAATACTTTAACTACTGTTTTTTTATTAGGGTTTATAGGTTTTCCATTATCAGGTTCAAACATTATAAAATCAGTAGCAATGGATTCTGTTTCCCATATTTCGTCGTTAATTTTTCCATCAATAGTGATGTTTTCAGTAATAGATTTTGCCAAAAGAACCTTTTTTTGGCTATAGGAATTGAAACTATAGAAAATTAAAAAAAATAGGGCTATAGACTGAAATTTGGACATAAATTGCGATTGTATCAAAGCAAAAATAACAAAATTAACACAGAAAGTGATTTATTATGGTTTTTTACTCCATATTTTCTTTTCTTAATTCGTTAAAATGGTCTAATTTTTTGTTAAACTTTTTTTATTTATTATTTTTAGAAGTACGTTTGTTTTTTAAATTAATTTATAACTTAAAGTAATTCAATGATTTATAATATATTTCCTGCTATTTTGTTTGTGTTGATTTCATTTTCTTCAAACAAAAAAAGTTTTTCCGAGCCAAAGAATATTCACTCAATAGTTTTTGCCAAAACTGTAAAATCCAGGGTTGAAACTAATATTGAAATAGCATATAATAATTTACACTCTGATAAATTTACCTTACCTAAACTAGAAAGTTTTGCAGAAGCTTTGAAAGGATATTATTTATTGAAAGAAAAAGGATTAATCCAAAAAGACATATTGACCTTAGTTGATTTTAGTTTGTCATCTAATTCTAAAAGACTTTGGGTGATTGATTTAGCTACAGGAAATGTATTGTTTAATTCACTGGTTGCACATGGAAGAAATACAGGGGATGAATTTGCATCTAACTTTTCAAACTCAGCAAACTCTTATAAAAGCAGCTTAGGATTTTATGTAACGGGTGAAATCTATAGCGGTAAACACGGCTTATCCCTTAAATTAGATGGCTTAGAAAAAGGTGTTAACGACAACGCAAGAGCAAGAGGCGTGGTTATGCATGCAGCTGAATATGTTTCTAATTCATTTATAAAAAATAATCATAGATTAGGAAGAAGCCAAGGATGTCCTGCTTTGCCAGTAGAATTATCTAAAGAAATTATAAATACAATAAAAAATAAATCTTGTTTCTTTATTTATCATCCTTCTAGAGCTTTTAAATTGGCTTATGAGTTAGTTTCTTAATTTGTTATACAAATTGGAATCAAGATTATAAATATCATCTCTGAAAATCAATTTGTTATTTTCACTCCAAGCAGTCCAATACAATAAATGAAAGGAAACGTCTTTTTTTATTTTGACAAATTTTGTTCTTTCGTTTTGTAAAATTGTTGTGATTTTTTCGAGATTCCAGTTTACTGGGTCGTTCAGTAAATATTCAGTTAATTCCAGCGGATTGTCAACTCTAACGCAGCCTGAGCTAAGCGAACGATCTATTTTGTCGAAATAATCCCTATGATTTGTATCATGTAAATAGACTGAAAAGCGGTTTGGAAAAATAATTTTCACCATACCCAGAGAGTTGAAAGTTCCCGGACTTTGGATGTAACGATAACTCTTTGCTTGCGATAATTGCCAATCATAAGGACTTATTATGTTTCCATTGCTATCATATACTTTTATGTTTGAATTTGTTAAATAGCTTCGGCTTTTTAAAATTGCCGGAATAACATCTTCTCTCAAAATAGTTGGAGGAACCGTCCATGTAGGATTAAAAACTACCTGAGTTAATTTAGAACTTAAGATTGGTGTTTTTCTTTTTGCTCTTCCCACGATGACTCTATGTGTTCTCAAAGTATCCCTGTCTTTAACTAATGACAATCTATAATCTGGAATATTAATGATTACGTATTCCTTTCCCATTTCTTTTGGATACCATTTCCAACGTTCGAGATTTACAATAATTTGATGGATGCGCTGTTGTTTTGAAAAATTTAGAGAAACAATTGTTGCTTCTCTAATAATTTCGTCAGTAGCTAAACCATGACGGACTTGAAATTTTTTTATTGCCAATACAGTTTCTTCGTCATAAACTGGTGTCAAACTATCTTTAGGTTGTAAATCTCTCCAATAAATCAATTTTTTTTTGATGTCAATTATAGAAGGATTAGTGTCGTTTGGAATAATTTTTTTTGCAATTTTTAAGTTTTTTAAATTTTCCGCAGGGAAAGTTTGAATTAATTTAAGTGCTTTTTTTAATCTTTTGTAAACAATATGATTGGGTTTTAATTGTTCTATTTTATAGATCAAAGAATCACTGTTTAATAATTCAACAACTGTTTTGTTTAGATCTATAAGGTTTTCTTTCAAATCCCAGTTTTTATATAATTTTCTAGGATTCAGCGTTCCGTTAGTTAAATGCGAAATGTATTTTTGTAAACTTGATGTGAGTAAAACATCATATTTTGCTAAATCTAAAGAGTCTAAAGTTGCTGATTTTTTTTCAAAATTACTTAGTGCTTTTACGTTGTAATCTTCTGGATTTAGTCCTTCTTCATCAGATTTAACGAGTTCATCTAAAATTAGACGTCTCTTTTTTTCAGATTGCCAAACGGTTCGGTATTCAGTAGATTTATAAAAATCAGTTAGTATTTTACTGTCAAAAGAAATTAATAATGCAGAGTCAATTTTGATTGATTTATCTTTACGCTGGACAAGTGAGAGTGAAGCCTCTTTTTCTAAGACCACTTCGCTTTTTAGTTTTTCTTTTTTACAACTAATTACGATACACAGTAATAGTATTAGAAATAATTTATTCACTGTTCATTGTTTTAAACATGAAAACGTATTCTCTAATTCCCTTTTTTATTTCAAAAAGGAATTCTTTTACTTGGTACTCTGTTTTTTGTAGAAATCAATCGTTTTTTTCTTCCAATATTGAAATGACTTCAATGAGATTGTTCCTGTCAAACAATTTAAATAGTATAGTTTCTAAATTATCCCCGTCGAAATAACAACTGCCTGTCGATTTATAGACTCAAAGGACTCTGGATGTCTTATGGAAAATATCTCTAATGCAGAGATTTGTTTGATGTTTTGTGTTCTTTTTCAAAAGATTTTTTTGGTTTAATAAAGGTATAATATTTTCATAATAAATTCTTTAGGATTTATATATGCTTTATTAAAAAAGATTGTGAAGGTGAGTTTGTGATTTTTCAGAAAAAAAACTTGCATTGAAGCAGAATTATTATTTATATTTGCACCGTTGTTAATGCGAAAGTAGCTCAGTTGGTAGAGCTCCAGCCTTCCAAGCTGGTTGTCGCGAGTTCGAGCCTCGTCTTTCGCTCTAAAACCTCAAATTTTAGTTTGAGGTTTTTTATTTAAATTTTGTTATGCGAAAGTAGCTCAGTTGGTAGAGCTCCAGCCTTCCAAGCTGGTTGTCGCGAGTTCGAGCCTCGTCTTTCGCTCCAAAAACCTCAAACTTGTTTGAGGTTTTTTATTTAAAGGTTGTGCGAGAAGTTTATCCCGTGAACGAAGTGATACGGGAATCCTCGTCTTTCGCTCTTCAAAGCCGAAACTTAATTGTTTCGGCTTTTTTATTTAGTATGAATATGTTTTGGAATTATTTTATAAAACTCAAATCGCTTCCGCTTTCTAATTCTTCAGGAGTTTGGTTTTGTCTAAAAAGTCTCGCTGATAAATTACCTCTTAAAGTCATTTTATCACCTTTAACGTCTAACCAGCTTCCTTCTCGTAATCCCAAAACAGGAATAGTGTTAAAAGCATGAAATTCTTTGATTCGTGTTTCTCGCGTTTCACCCATGTGTGTTGATTGTTCATCAGCATCTAAATAATGCGGATTCAAATTAAAAGGAATCAATCCCAATGTTTGAAAACTTGGCGGATAAACAATAGGCATGTCATTAGTGGTTTGCATCGTTAGTCCGCAAATATTACTTCCTGCACTTGTTCCTAAATAAGGAGTTCCGGCCTTTATGGTATCAGTAAGAACGGTCATGATTTTGTTTTTATACAATTGTGAAACCAATAAAAAAGTATTCCCGCCTCCTGTAAAAATTCCCTCTGCATTTTGGATTGCTTCCGTTGGATTGTCAAATTCATGAATTCCCCTGACAGTTTTGTTTATTTTGGCAAAAGCCAAAGCAACTTTTGATGTATAGGCTTCCTGAGAAATTCCTTCTGGACGTGCATAAGGAACAAAAAGAATCGTTTTACAATTAAGAAAATGTAAACTTAATTTAGGCAATAAATATTCTAAATAGTCTCCACCATGAAGGGTGGAGGTACTAGCGATAAGTATATTTTTCATTGTGTTTTCTTGTAAAGAATAGATTGTGTTAAAGGTATAAAATCGTCTGTTTTATTGTTATATTTTACGTTTTTTAATTAACATATTTTTACCAAGTCATTAGTAATTAATTTTGAAGAGAGTAAGATAATTTTGCAAGATACCAGTAATCTAAATTTGATTGTCATCTGATGAGTAGAGTTGTTTGTCTTTTTTTTGTTTTAGTTGTTTCTAAAGCTTTTGCTCAAGAACCTGTTCCAGTTAAGTTGAAAGGAAAAGTAATTGCTGATATGTCAGATCTTGAAGGTATTTATGTTATTAACTTAAAAACTGAAAAAGCTGCAATTACTGAAAACAATGGTTATTTTTCGATACCGGCAGTTGCAGGAGACACACTTATGTTTTCGGCAGTGCAGTTTAAAGGAATCCGAATTGTCTTGACCCAAAAACATTTTGAAAATGATTTTCTTTTAGTGAAAATGGAGCCAATCATGAATCAATTAAAAGAAGTTATCGTTAGAAGAAGGTACGATAATATCAATGCAGTTTCGCTTGGTATAATTCCAAAAGGCCATAAGTCCTATACAGTTGCAGAACGTAAATTATATACCGCAACAGATCTTAATGCATCTGCAAGTTTGTCCGGAATGGCTGGTGGTTCAATTTCAGCTGATCCATTACTTAATTTTATTTCTGGTAGAACGGGTATGCTCAAAAAACAATTAGAAGTCGAGAAAAAAGAGTCTTATTTAAAACAATTGGAAAAACTGTTTGATGTTGACCACTTTATAAATAAATTAAAAATTCCTTCAGAATATGTAAAAGG
>JBJOQF010000039.1:0-3338 GCA_046050185.1 Bacteroidota bacterium | reverse complement strand
GGACCAAATGTTACTAAAGATGGTGTTACCGTTGCAAAAGAAATTGAATTAAAAGATCCATTGGAAAATATGGGTGCTCAAATGGTTAAAGAAGTAGCGTCTAAAACTAATGATTTAGCTGGAGATGGAACTACAACTGCAACTGTATTAGCACAAGCTATCGTAAAAGAAGGCTTGAAAAACGTTGCTGCAGGAGCAAATCCTATGGATTTGAAACGCGGTATTGACAAAGCGGTTGAGACTATTGTGGCTGACTTAGCGAAACAAGCTAAAGTAGTAGGTAGTGATTCTGAAAAAATCAAACAAATTGCTTCAATCTCTGCTAATAATGATGAAGTAATTGGTGAGTTAATCGCTACCGCTTTCGCAAAAGTTGGGAAAGAAGGTGTTATCACTGTTGAAGAGGCTAAAGGAACTGATACTTATGTTGATGTTGTGGAAGGTATGCAATTTGACAGAGGATATCTTTCTCCTTATTTTGTTACCAATTCAGAAAAAATGGAAGTAGAATTGGAAAATCCTTTCATCCTTTTATATGACAAAAAAGTTTCTTCATTAAAAGAATTATTACCAGTTCTTGAGCCAGTTGCTCAATCAGGAAAACCATTATTAATTATTGCCGAAGACGTTGATGGCGAAGCATTATCTACATTAGTGGTAAACAAATTACGTGGAGCCTTGAAAATTGCTGCTGTAAAAGCACCTGGTTTTGGTGACAGAAGAAAAGCAATGCTTGAAGATATTGCTATCTTAACTGGAGGAACAGTAATTTCAGAAGAAAGAGGTTATACTTTAGAAAACACAACTATCGAAATGTTAGGTAGTGCTAAAAAAGTGACTATCGATAAAGACAACACAACAATTGTTAGTGGTGCCGGCGAAGCAGATATTATCAAAAATCGCGTAAACCAAATCAAAGGTCAAATGGAAGTTACTACTTCTGATTATGACAAAGAAAAGCTACAAGAACGTTTGGCTAAATTAGCCGGTGGAGTTGCTGTACTTTATGTTGGCGCTGCTTCTGAAGTAGAAATGAAAGAGAAAAAAGACAGGGTTGATGATGCACTTCACGCAACTCGTGCAGCAGTTGAAGAAGGAATTGTCGCTGGTGGTGGTGTTGCTTTATTAAGAGCTAAAAATGCTTTAAGCGCAATAACTGCTGATAATGCTGACGAAGCAACAGGAATTCAAATCGTATCTCGTGCTGTTGAATCACCATTGAGAACTATCGTTGAAAATGCCGGACTTGAAGGTTCAGTTGTTGTTGCAAAAGTTGCTGAAGGTTCGGGTGATTTTGGTTACAATGCAAAAACTGACGAGTACGTAGATATGCTTAAAGCAGGTATTATCGACCCTAAGAAAGTAACACGTGTAGCATTAGAAAATGCAGCTTCAGTAGCTGGTATGATCTTGACTACAGAATGTGCTTTGATTGATATTAAAGAAGATAATGGTGGCGGAAACCCAATGGGTGGAGGTATGCCAGGAATGATGTAATATCTCACTCCTATTTATATAAAAAAATCCGTTCAACTAAAGTGAACGGATTTTTTTTGGTTCCAATTAATTTATTTTATTTGTACATTTTTTTTCAAAAGCTTGAATAAAACTGGAATTGTAGTAATAAGAACAATACCTATTACAATATATTCAATATGCTCTTTTAGATCAATTCCAAATTTATCCAAAAAGATTCCATATAAATAATGACCTGAAAATATTAGAATAAAGGACCATAAAAAAGAACTTATAACATTAAAAAACATGAATTTGCTTTTATCCATAGATACAATTCCTGCAACAATAGGTGCAAAAGTTCTAAAAATTGGTAAAAAACGAGCAAATATTATAGCTTTCCCCCCAAACTTTTCAAAGAAATCTTTTGATTGCAATAAATATTTTTTCTTGAACCAAAAAGTATCTTCTTTTTTGAATAAATAATATCCACTTTTCGCTCCAAACCAATACCCTACTGTATTTCCAAAAATTCCAGCAACAGCAACCAATACTGACAATAAAGCAACATTTATAAAATCGCTTTCAATAGTAATCATATTTTGAACCAAATCCTTACTATAAATTCCTCCAAGGAAAAGCAAACTATCCCCAGGAAGGAAAAAACCGGCGAAAAGCCCAGTTTCAGCAAAAATTATAAATAAAACAATATATAAACCTATCTGAACTCCTGCTATTTTAAAGGTAATATAAAACTCCGGATTAAGTAATTGTGTCCAATCGAAATTATTCATAAATATCTGGTTATAATTTAATCTATTAAGTCGTGAAAGTAAGAATAAATAATCTTAACCACAATTTATTATAGTATTTTAAAATTTAATTAACGCTTTAAAAACATAATGATCACAGTTGCTAATGTTTTTATTTCGTACTATTTTTGGGGTAAAACTCCTTTTCCCAAAGGATTTTCATTTAGTGTAACTATATACTTTCCTTGTTTAAAAAATTAAAGTACATATTATTTTAAAAAAATCCAAAATTTTCATTTTGGACTTTCTTATTTATAGCCGTTCATATTTACAACAACTATGAAGATTATCATAATCTTCTTTAGTCGTTTTTATCTCATCTGTGTCATGGCCTACTTTTGTAATAGCTTTTTTCACATCAACGAGAGAACATTTTTCTTCATTCAAAATCAAACTCAATTGATGGGTTTCAATATTCCAATTTGCTGATTTTACTCCAAGAACTGAAAATGCCGCTTTTTGAATTCGTTTCTGACATTGTTCACAATTCCCGTTTACTTCTGTTACATATTTAGCATTTTTATTCTTCTTTTCTTGAGCCTGAACAGCAAATCCAAGAAAACTCACCATTAGTATTAAAATAATATTTTTCATTTTTATTTTTTATTGTTATTATTAATTTTTGATGTGGAACTTATTTTATTTTAAATCGTAATCCCGCATAATACATTTGTCCAAAAACAGGCGCATACACAATTGAAGTGTCAAAATTTGTGTCAAAAGGATAATTACTACCAAGAATCACTTTTTTCTGAGTATAATTTCCAATGTTCTCTCCACCTAAATATATTTCAAATGTAGCAGAAAAGGTTCTTGTAATTTGAGCATTCATCAAAGAATAAGAAGGCGAAAATTTTGGTAATCTCTCATTCATTGGATTGCTTTCCGTATTAGGCAATTGCTGTTTTCCAATCCAATTGAAAGTATAATCGAATTTCCATTGTTCCCCTTTCTCCTTAATGTGGGTTTCATATTCTAAATTACCAAAAAATCGATATTTTGCTTGCAAAGGCTTTTGAAAATTTCCCAAAATATAGTCCATTCTTACATCGTAGAATTTATAGGCTGAGC
>JBJOQF010000038.1:0-8082 GCA_046050185.1 Bacteroidota bacterium | reverse complement strand
CCTGTTACTGGATTGATTTCATCGGCCATTTTATTTTTTATGGTGACTTCATTATCGCTGCCTCCAACACTATAAATAGTTGCTAATGTTCCCACAAATACTTCTCTGGCCGCAAACGAACTGATAATGGCAATGCCTATTTTCCAATCGTAACCTAAAGGAGAAATCACAGGCTCAATGGTTTTTCCCATTAAACCTATATAAGAGTTTTCTAATTTTTGTGAGGCAACGGCATTTTCGAATTCTGTTTTTGACAGCGGTTTGTCTTTGGTTTTTTCAACAACAATAGTTTCTGCATTATTGAATTTTTCTCCTGGACCGTAGGAAGCCAAAAACCATAAAACGATAGAAATTGCCAAAATGATTTTTCCTGCGCCAAAAATAAATGCTTTTGTTTTTTCGATTACATTAATTCCCACGTTTTTGAAAAGAGGTAATTTATAATTGGGCATTTCAACAACAAAGTAGGTTTTCCCTTTTATTTTCAGAATCTTATTTAAAATATAAGCTGAGAAAATCGCCATTCCAAAACCTAGAAGATACAACAACATCAAGGTCATTCCTTGCATATTCAAAATCCCAAAAACGTGAGTATCAGGAATAACCAGTGCAATAATAATAGCGTAAACAGGCAATCTTGCTGAACAGGTTGTAAAAGGAGTTACAAGTATGGTGATGAGTCTTTCTTTCCAATTCTCTATATTTCTAGTGGCCATAATCGCAGGAATGGCACATGCTGTTCCTGAAATAAGCGGTACAACGCTTTTACCGGACAAACCAAATTTTCGCATGATTTTATCCATCAGGAAAACTACTCGGCTCATATAACCACTTTCTTCGAGAATGGAGATGAACATAAACAAGAAGGCAATTTGTGGGATAAATATCAAAATTCCGCCAATTCCGGGAATAATTCCCTGCGAAATCAAATTGGTTAAAACTCCTGTGGGTAAATTCTCAGCAGCAAGAGAACTCAACGATGCAAAAGTGCTGTCGATAAAATCCATCGGAATTTTAGACCATTCGAAGATAGATTGAAAAATAACAAATAAGATTAAAAAGAAAATCACATAGCCCCATACTTTATGCGTGAGCACACGATCCAGTTTGCTTCGGAAATCTTTAGCGACAGTTTCATCTACTTTCAATCCTACTTTCAGCACATCATTGATAAACTGATAGCGCTTTATGGTTTCTTTTTGTTGCAAACGCTTTAAATCCGAGTGTGATTTTGTCAACGAACTTCGAATTTCATTACGATCTAAATTCAAGAAATTTACATCCTGAGTAATGACCAACCACAATTTATACAACAATTGGTTTGGGAATGTTTTGCGCAACGTATTAAAATATTCAGGATCAATACTGGATGCATTCAAACACGGTTCACTGGAAATCGTTTTGTACGTGACAATCAATTTCTTTAATTCATCGATTCCAAAACCTTTTCGGGAACTGATCAGCGCAATCTTAGTTTTTAGGTGTTCTTCAAGATAAGGAATGTCAAGTGTAATTCCTTTGTATTCCATTCTATCAGCCATGTTGATGACTAAGATAGTAGGGATTTCTAAATCTTTTATTTGAGTAAAAAGGAGTAAATTACGTTTCAAATTTTCTACATCGGTAACTACAAGGGCTACGTCTGGGTATAATTTGTCATTTTTATTCAGGAGCAATTCAATAACAACATTTTCATCAATGGAACTGGCATTCAAGCTATAGGTTCCCGGTAAATCCAGGATATTGGCTTTTACATTATTGGGTAATTTGCAAAACCCAATCTTTTTCTCCACTGTAATTCCGGGATAATTGCCTACTTGTTGGTTTAAACCTGTCAATTGATTGAAAACAGAAGTTTTCCCCACATTAGGATTTCCTATTAAAGCGACATTAATGTTTCGATTGCTTACCATAAGTTGGTTTTCATGATTTCAACTTCTATTTCTTTCGCCGTTTCGATACGAATAGCAACATGAGAACCATTAATATTCAAATATAAAGGATCTCCAAAAGGAGCAATTTGAAGTAATTCTACCATATTTCCGGGTAAACAACCCATTTCTAATAGTTTCAAAGGAACGATATCAATATCAAAATCTTTGATAATGGCTTTTTCGCCTTTTTTGAGGGATTGTATCGTTGTTTGCAAGACTTATTTAGATTGAATTAAGATTGCAAAAGTACATATTATAATACCAAAACAAATGATAATTATCATTTTTGTAACTTATTTGAATAAATTAAAAAAGAGTAAATGGCTTCTGTATGTTAGATTGATAACGAAAGAAAGCAACTGGAAGCTAGTTTTTTAATGGAATTTTATTCGGTACACAAAAAATTAATATCTTCTATCAATCGTTTCATGTCTTCTTTTTTAGTTCCGTCATAAAAACCACGAACGCGCCTTTTAGTGTCAACCAAAACAAAATTTTCAGTATGAACCATATCATACAACTGTTCTGGCCTTCCTAATTTGACTGCCAAATAGGATTTTCTTGCCATGGTATAAATGGCTTTTTTATCGCCGGTAACTAAGTTCCATTTGCTGTCAACAACTCCATTTTTTATCGCATACGCTTTCAAAACAGGTATGCTGTCTATTTCCGGGAAAACTGTATGGGAAAGCAACATTACTTTTGGATTATTGATAATTGCTTTTTGCACCTCGGCTAAATTAGTTGTCATTTTTGGACAAATAGAACCACAGGTTGTAAAGAAAAAATCAGCAACATATACTTTGCCTTCATAATCTTTTTGGGTGATGGTTTTTCCGTTTTGGTTTACAAATGAAAAATCAGCGATGGTATGGTATTTACTGATGTATTGAACAGTACTGTCTACTAATTCCGGGTTTACATCTGAGGGATTAAAAATTGGTAGTGATTTACTTGGTTTTAGCGCCACATAAAACAAGTAAATTGTTATGATGGAGAAGACTAATAAAACACCAAAGAACTTTCGGTATTTATAAAAAATAGATTTCATAAAAGTAATTTGACACAAAAATACAAAAAGGTAATTTTAAAAAAGAATCTCTTTTAATTTTATCAAATTTCAAGGTCAAAAAAATTGAAAACAGCTGTATTTTTAAAAGAAATAGCATTGAATTCCCTTGTCATTTTTAAAATTTAACTATTAAATTGCAAAACAGTTGTCTTCCATGTTGTAAAAATTGTTTTGGACCACCTATTCTTATATTGGGTTGATAGAATTGGGTATCAAAAACATTTGTAACCAGTAATTGTGTAGTAATTTCGGCATCGTACACTTTTATTTTTACATAAGAAAATGTCAAATCAACCTTAGCAAAAGCTGGAATGGTAATTATTTGTATAACATCCTTATTACCATGTTTTGCCTGAATTTGAGAATAATAATTGATTCTTGAATTGATTGTAAAGTTATCAGTTGCATTAAAAGTCAAGCCTCCGGTTATTCTATGGGGATAAACACCCAGATTTACGGTACTTACACCAGCATAATTATCGGCGTCTTTTTTAACATAAGAATAACCAATTTCTGTTCTAATTTTTCCTATTCTATAAAACAATTGGCTTTCAATACCAAAGACATTTATGACATTATCTGAATTTATGAAACCTCCCGTTTCGGTAGGTTCAATAAAATCGGTGGCTATATTTTTGTAGGCAACAATATTTCCTATTAAATTACTTGTAAACGATTGATTAATTCCAATCTCAAAGGTATTCATACGTGCCGGATTAAGTTCATTAAATATATTTTTTACTGATGAGGCACCATGTTCAAAAATATTAGGTTCACGGAAAGCTTGTCCAAAAAGAAATCGTATGGAAGTTTTTTGAAAAGGTGTGTAAACCAAACCACTGCGAAAGGTAAAAATGGATTTATAAATATTGTGATAATCAAATCGTCCGCCCAGTGTGATGTATAGTTTATCAAATAGTGTTTTTTGTAATTGTAAAAACAGAGAATTTTTATACTGACGAAAAAATGGTTTGCGCATTCTATTTTCAGCGGAGCGTGTTTCGTCAAAACTAGGATTTAATTTATCTGTAGAAATAGCTATGCCTAATAAATCAAACATATCAAAAGTATACCCACCAATAATTGATAAAGTTTTACTTGGAACATAATTTAATTGTATATTTCCTTTGTATCGTTTTGAACCTGAACTCGATTGCTGTGAATATGCTATCATAAAATTGTCTTTAATTTCTTGATCCGTAAGGGGTAAGTCCGGATTATGCCCATTTTTCACAAGAGAGTCATTGATAGCGTTGTCAAAAGTGTAGTTTACCCCCCAGAATCTTTCTTTATAAAATTGAAGTTCGGCATTAATTTTAAGTTTGGCAGTAATTTCTTTTTCTATACCGGCATAATACAGGGCTAATTGACGGTAATCACTTTGATTTTTGTAATCTAACGAAATATTTTCAAGTCCTTTACTGCCTTTAAGCTCATAGCCCTCTATTCCCACATAAAGACCTTTATAAGAAATTTTTGCAGCATAGGGAAGCGACCAGCTAGCCTGTTTAAATTCTTGGTTTACGGGAAACGCTTTAGACGGAACTCCTTGCCGAAAATTTATGGTGTCTTTTATAAAATCTTTATAATCCCAAAGATTGCTACGGAAATATCTAAAACTCCCACTAATACGAAAATCATTTAGATTTTTTCCAAAAATAATGTTTTGAGATTGAGTTCCTTGAGTTCCAATTTCAGTACGATACTCTGTCCCATTAAAATCAGGGGAATCATTTTTTGTGATGATATTAATAACACCCACCAAAGCATTTGCACCATAAAGAGCAGAAGCCGGACCTTGAAGAATTTCAACCTGTTTTATGTTATGCGTTGCAAATTGTGTTGAAATAAATGTTTCGGAAGCATATAAATTTTGCATTTCTCGTCCGTTTACTAACAGTAGCGTTTGCGAAAAATTACTTAAAAAACCACGTTGTCCGCCAAAAGTAAAATGATCGGTTCTTATAGCGACCACACCCGGAATGTTTTCCAATAAATTTGTTAAATCAGTGTAACCGTTTTCAATAATATCTTTTTCGGTGACTACATAAATTGTTGCCGGTGCAATTTTTTGATTTTCTGATTTTTTCGAAGCAGTTATAACTTCAATATTCATCAGTTCTTCTAAACTGAGTTCAAATAAGTCAACTCCAGCAATCAATGTGATGTTTAAATTTACCATATCACTATTGACTTCAACCACCTGAACTTTGAAATTTTCTTTTGCAAATTCAAGTATTCCAGAAGTTACCGGTACTTCAATAGAATACTTTCCTGAAGCATCTGTAAAAGTTTTTAGGTCTGTATTTTTCACACTGACTTTTACACTTTCAATAGGTCTGTTTGTTTTGTCAGTAATTACCCCAGTTACTATTCGTTGTGCAAATACTATATTTACTGTGAGAACCAATATAATAAATAAAGACTTTTTCATGATTTCTTTTTTTATTAATAATTGATAATTTGTTTGGTAAAAAATTGTCTTTTCAGTTATGATTAAGTAACCCCAATCAACCCTATAAAATTTTTTCTTCTGTTATTTTTTAAACAACCACTAGTTTTGGCACGTTTTGGTTGATAGATTTGTTCAATTTCCATTTTTTTGAATTCCAACGGTCATGAAAAATAGTTGTGTCGAATTTTCAATTTGTTTTGAAGGATGGAGTTAGTATTGTAAAGTATCACATCCTCGGGGATTTTAGCAACGGTTTTTCATTGTAGAAACCAAAAACGATTTAAATTGCCTCAATATAAGTTTTTATCGGGCTGTAATTACAGCATTTGGATAGTAACCAGTGTTAATTTTTTTATTTGTTTCCTTATCTTCTATAGATGGAAGTTTAATGCTTGCTTCTATCTTGAAAAGAATTTTATTATCGGATGTATCAGGGAAGTGCAAGTATACAAAGTCAGGCTCTATCTTGCGCCTTCTTGTTATTTTATAAGTGTAACCAAATACGCTTTCTTGTAAAGAAACAGTAATCCAATTTTCACTTCAATGTTTTATGGATTACGCAATACAGAACGTTTTGTTTTACGTGTAATAAAGTTAGTGATTTTTTTGTTTGGAATCGTTGTTTTTTGGATAAAATGGATAAAAAAGAAGCTGAAAAAATACCTTCTCCATTAAAATCAAAATTTTGAGTTATAAAATTTCAAAATACGATTGATGAAAATAATAAGTTGGTTTTGTGGCAACTTATTTCAGGATGGGATAATAATCAATAATATATATTATCTGCGCCCTTTTCTCAAGGAATAATTGACCATATACAATCCAAATAATGTTACTCCACCTCCTATTCCTAGTGCAATAGTAAGCGGTTCGTCAAAAATAATTGTACCTAAAATCACAGCTACAATTGGGTTGATATAAGCATAAATACTATTTATCTCTGCAGGTAAGTTTTGAAGCGCATAAATAAACGCAATGAAAGTAAGAATAGAACCAATGATGACCAAATAAGCAATTGATAGCCAGGAAATCATAGGAATTGAACTTAAACTTACGGATGTTCCGGTAGCACCAGTAAAGGCAAAAAGCAAAATACTGGACAAGAACATTTGCAATCCTAAACTAAAATACGGGTTGAAACTTGATGCTTTCTTTTTGATATATAAAGACCCAAACGCCCAGGTTAAAGTAGAAACTATTGAAATAAAAATCCCAAACCTAAAATCAGGGAGCAGAAAATCGCTTAAATGATCGTAAAAAATGATACACACACCACCAAAACTGACCACTAGACCAATAACTGCCAATCGCAACAATCGTTCTCCTCTAAAAAGACTGATAATAACAATCCATAAAGGGATAAGAGCCCCAATAATGGCACCTAAGCCACTACTGATATATTTTACGCCCCAAGTGCTTAGTCCGTTGCTTAATACGAAATTAAGAATACTCAGGATAATGATTGTTTTCCACTGTTTTCCTTTTGGCCAGCGTGTTTTTTTGAACAAGAAAAAGGAAATATAAAAAACTCCGCCTATGAATTGTCTCATGGCGGCAAGTTGTAAAGCCGGCATATGTTTTACCCCTTCTTTTGAAGCAATCCAAGTGGTACCCCAAAAAAAGCTGACCCAGCATAAAGCTAATACGGGTAAACTAATGGTATTTATTTTAGATAAAAAAGCGGTTTTAATTTTTGTCTTCACATTATAAATTTGGTTTGGTAAAAGTATAATTTAAAATAGTTTCTATTTTAGTACTCAAAATACTTTTTCCTATTGATGGAGTCGAATGATCAAATTTTGGCAAATCCAAATTCAAATTTATAGCTTTCTGGGTATAATACCTTTCTCGTGAAGGATGATAAGGAGTCACGGCATTGAAGGTTTCATCCCAAGAATTCGTCTCAATAATCTTTAGAATAATACCAATGCAATCTTCTTGATGAATCAAATTTATAGGCGCATCCGGATTATCGAGATTTTCACGGCCAGCCAGAAATTTTATAGGATGCCGGTCTTCGCCAATTAAACCACCAAAACGCAGCACAGTAGTTTTGAAGTGTTCATTGCTTTGCAAAAGTTGCTCTGTTTCCAGTAATTGTTTTCCACTTTCGGTATCCGGTTGAGGTGCTGTTTCTTCTGAAACGACAGTATGTATATCACCATAAACGGAAGTAGAACTGATGAAAATCAATTTGTTGATGGAAGATTTTTCTATAAATGGAATCACATTTCTGATTTTTGAAACGAAGTTTTCTTTTTCTGGACCACGAAGTTTAGGCGGAACATCAATTATCAAAATTTTAGAATTTTCCAAAAAATCCGCTATATTTCCATCAACTTTTCGTTCTGAAAGCGCAATTAAGAATGGATTGATTCCTAAGTTTTCAAACAAGGATAATTTCTCCACCGAAGTCGTCGATCCATTTACTGAAAATCCTTTTTCTACTAAGGCTTTCGCCAAAGGCAAACCTAACCAACCACAACCCAGAATGCTAATTTTTGTCATTTTTATTTTTTGTAATCAATCTTTTTTTCAAATTTATACGTGGTACAAACATTAAGATAGAAATTTTAAACACGAATTAGTGTTTAACTTTTAGATGGTATCACAATTCGTAC
>JBJOQF010000037.1:0-5844 GCA_046050185.1 Bacteroidota bacterium | reverse complement strand
CTTTCTCTACCAACCATTTTGCTACATCATATCCTTCGTTTTTTATGGATAAAAACATAAAAGCACCGCCCGGTACTACAACAATTCCTGTGCCGTTAGCTTTTTCTGGGGCTGGTGAGTAAACAGTCAGTGTTGGATTGACCACGTTGTAAATTAGTGGGTCTTCTAGGTCTTTATTGTCTTGTTTTTCATCCCAATTCCAAGATTCAGAACCTGGCGCCGCACTGTGATACAAAAGGATTGTTTTTTGCTGAGCAATGCCTAATATAGGTATTAATAATAAGGCAATTATAAGATTTTTCATAGCTGTTATTTCTAATTATTCTATTTTAATTTATAATCATACTTTCTCAAAAGTAATTTAATTCATTTATTATTTAAAAATAGCCCATAAACATAAGAATATGGGCTATTTAGCAACCTAATTTCAAACCAACTTATTTTAGTACTACCCTGATTTCTAAATTTGTACTATTTATTAACAATTGGAAATTGTAAAGGTAGTCTCTGTATTCAAATCTAAATAAACCATTTCTTGTGTGTTTGACTCATTTTGAAACTAGTTGGTTTACTTAATGTTTACTTTAGAAACATTAAGTAAATCCAACTATAGTTATACTGTTTTGATATTAATAGCCAGGGTTTTGTTTTAATTTAGTGCCCTGTAGCTCAATCAATGGAATAGGGAAAATTTCATCTTTACCTGCAACGAAACCTCTGTTTGCTAGTTTAGTGGCTGCATCTCCCCATCGAACTAAATCAAAGAATCTGTGTCCTTCACCTGCAAGTTCCATTCTTCTTTCGTTTTTAATAGCATCAAGTGTAACAGGTACAGATGGTAAACCAACTCTTGCTCTCACAGCATCTAATAATGCTTGAGCTCTTGCTCCTGAACCTAATGCTTCCGCTTCCATTAAATAAGTATCTGCTAATCTTATTATATAAGAATCTTGCTGATAATTAAAAAATGATAATCCACCTCCAGTATGCACGTCTGTTGTTCTTGGAAGGAATTTGTTTAAAAAATATCCAGTGTCTTGATACCCGGAAATATAATCTACTTGTCCTGCTTCTTTTAAAGCTTTTAGGTCTAATATTGTAGCTCCGAATCTTGGATCTAATTTTATAGCGTCATAAAAATCCTGTGTAAGAACATTAAAACTCCATCCAGACGGTAAATCTGGAGCTGTAGAGCCAACGGGTCTAGAATAACTTCTAGGACCAACCATAACATTTAGTGAATTTCCTTCATCAGCACCAGTCATCCAAGCTGGTCCTTCTGTATTACCGGCACCTGTACGAACTTCTTCTAAAATTGATTCTGCATTAAATTTATTAGAAACTACCCATAAATCATTATAGTCAGCTAATAATTTATTACCATATTGATTCGTTTGACCAGGAGTACCGTTTACTTGTGCCAAAATAGCAGCAGCTTCGGCATTTTTTCCGTCATACAAATACACTTTTCCAAGCATCGCTTGAGCAGCACATTTTGTAAGACGACCAGATTCAGTGGTAGCATTAACACTTACAGGTAAATCTGCGGCAGCCTCCATCAAATCTTTTTCTATTTGAGCATAAACATCTGCTGGATTTGATTGCTCAATATCATACATGTTAACCGCTGTTAAAGGCTCTAGTGTCAATGGAATGTTTTTAAACATTCGCACTAAATTGAAATAATAAATCGCACGTAATCCTTTTGCTTCAGCAGCAAATCTAGTTTTCAAATCAGCTGACATGTCAACACCGTCTAATTTTGTAAGTAAAGTATTTGCTCTAAAAATTCCTTGGTATTGCCAGTTCCAATAACCATCCGGTATAGTTGTAGCAGTAAGGGCATGTCTAGAAAAATATTGAACTCCACCTCCATCAGTTTCACCACCACCACCAGCGTAATGATCATCAGAACCTGCGTTCATCATACCAACCAGATTAAAAAAACCACCTGTGTTTCTACCAAGAACATCATAAACTCCTATTAAAGCAGCTGTAGCTTGTTCTTGATTGGCATAATAATTCTCAGAAACAAAAGAACCCTTTGGTGTCAAATTCACAAACTCTTCTGAGCATGATCCTAAAGAAACCATTGCCATTGCAATAAATAAATATTTAAATTTTATTGTTTTCATAATTCTTGATTTTATTAAAATTGTAAATTCGCTCCAAACATGAATGTTCTTGCTTGAGGGTAAACCCCTTTATCAATACCAAATACACTTCCTCCAATTTCAGGGTCAAATCCTGTATATTTAGTAAGAGTCAATAAGTTTTCAGCCGTTAGGTAAAGGCGTAATTTACTTGCTCCTATTTTTGAAACTAAATCAGTTGGTAAAGTATACCCTAATTGCACTACTTTCAAACGTAGGTAATCTCCTTTTTCTAAGTAGAAATCAGACATTTGTCCAAAATTTCCATTGCTGTCATCATTAGTTAACCTAGGGTAATTATTAGATGTTCCTTCACCTGTCCAACGTCCCATTGCTTCTGTAAGATAGTTAGCTTCCAAAATATCTAATCTTCTCAATCCTTGGAAGATTTTATTTCCGGCTGCTCCTTGTGCAAAAGCCATTAAATCGAAGTTTTTATAATCTAGATTCAATGTAAAACCAAAAGTGTATTTTGGGATACTGCTACCCAAAATATGTTTGTCATTATCATTGATTGAACCATTACCATCATAATCAACCCAACGGAAATCTCCTGGTTTCGCATTTGGCTGAATTAATCCGCCTGAAGTATTTGTATAAGCATTTATTTCTGCTTGGTTTTGAAAAATCCCTGCTGTTTTCAATCCGTAGAATGCATTGTAAGATTGTCCTACTTGAGTTCTAGTTACAGGTCCATAACTTTGAAAAGTAGCATCTCCAATAATAAAATTTGAACTGGAAGCCACATAGGTAACTTCATTTTTCAAATAAGCAACGTTCCCATTTACAGAGAAATTTAATTCACCGAATTTCTTTTTATAACCTAGTTCTATCTCAACACCTTTATTATCCATGTCAGCGATGTTTCCTGTAGGATTTGAAACAACACCTACATAACCTGGGATAGTTATCGGACGTAAGATACCGTTGGTTGTTTTTTTGTATAAATCTACCGTAAGGTTTATGGCATTAAAAAATTTTGATTCGAAACCAATATTTGCTTGAGATGTTTCTTCCCACTTCAAATCAGGGTTGTCAAGAGTAAGGTTAGCATAACCTGTAGTTATTGATCCTGAGTTTCCAACAGAATAGTTTTGACCACCTACCACTAATGAAAGGTATCTAAAATTTGGTATTGCATCATTTCCTACAACTCCATATCCACCTCTAATTTTTAAATTACCAATGACTTTGTTTTCTTTCCAAAAATCTTCTTTGGTTACATTCCATCCTAAATTAAACGATGGGAATACTCCAAATTTATTATTCGCTCCAAAACGAGAAGAACCATCACGACGAATAATTCCAGTAAACAAATACTTTTCTTTATAATCATAATTCACACGAGAGAATAAAGAAGTCAATTTATGTTCTGTCAAATCATATGTAGAACTGCTTCTGTCAGATTGTGGAATGTCAAAGTTGAAAGAGGCATCACGATAATCTGTAATAGGTAATCCAAACATGGTAGTCCCTGAACCACCACCAATATTATCTACATAAGATCCCTGACCCAATAATACAGTTAAGTTATGATTCCCAAATTGATTTGAATATGTTGCTATATTCTCAATATTCCATGCAAAACTTTTATTTTCTGTTTTAGCATAATTGTTTTTAAGTGTATTTTCAGTGGCACTTAAATAATTAACAGGAGTAAATCCTTGATCTCCCCAATACGTTAATTTTCCACCAACTGTAGACTTAATTTTTATATGACTTGTAACAGCTGCTTCTAAATAAGCATTACCTACAAGATTATCAGACCAACCAAATCGTCCAAGTCTTGTTTTAACATAAGCCAAAGGATTAGTCATTTGTTGACCAACAATACTTGAGATACCATAAGGATTTCCGTTTGCATCACGCATTACCGGATTTGTACTATAAGGAGCTGAATTGGCTTTTATAGCATCCATCTCAACCAAAGGAGTAATTGGATCCAAGTTAAGCGCTGAACTTAACGGCCCTCCGAATTCACTATTAGTATTACCGATACCAACTGATTTTTGATGAGAAAAACCAAATGTTTGTCCTAAAGTAAAAATTTTAGATAATTTGTGCGTAGAGTTTAAACGAAAATTCTTTTTAGTATAGTTTGAAATTTCTGTAGCAACAATTCCTTCTTGATCTTGAATCCCAAAAGACGCATAAAAATTAGAAACATCATTTCCGCCACTGATACTCAATTCATGAGAGTAACGAAAAGCACTATTGTTAAAAATTGCTTTCTGCCAATCCGTACCAACTCCTAAAGCAGCTACATCTGCGAATCTCGCAGGTTGACCAGCATTAATTAATTTTTCATTCAAAATGGTACCATATTGAGTGGCATTTAATAAATTTAAAGTCTTCTCTGGTGCTGAAGTTCCTACAAATCCGTTATAGTTTACACTGATTTTTCCAGCTTTCCCTTTTTTAGTGGTAACCAAAATTACTCCTGTTGCAGCACGTGTTCCATAAATTGCAGCTGAAGCAGCATCTTTCAAGACTTCCATTGACTCAATATCAGACTGATTAAGGAATCCTATTCCTCCTGAATCTACAACCACACCATCTACAACCCAAAGAGGGTCATTTCCACCTTCTCCAAAAGTAGTTACCCCTCTCACTCGAATAGTTGAAGCTGAACCTGGTTGACCAGAACTTGCAGCAATAGTAACACCTGAAACTCTACCTTGCAAAGCTTGCTCAATACGCCCATTAGGGACTTTTTCAAGATCTTTTGCTCTTACACTTGATATTGCACCAGTAACAACACTTTTCTTTTGAGTACCGTAACCTACAACAATAACTTCATTTAAATCTTGAGATTGAGGTTTAAGTTTAACTTCAATTTTTGTTCTTCCGTTTATAGTTTCCTGTACTGTATTGTACCCAACAAAACTAATGGTCAAAGTACCATTTGTTGGTGCTTTTATTTCATAATTTCCATCAAAATCCGAAGCCGTGGCCTTGGTGGTTCCTTTTATTAAAATAGTTGCTCCTGGGATGGACATCCCTTTTTCATCGTATATTTTTCCCTTAACAGTAGCATCCTGTGCTTGCCCATAAACGGAGAATAAGATAGACGAAAAACAAAAAATAAGTAATTTCGTTAATTTCATTTTTTTTTTGGTTTTGGTTAATAATTATTAATTTGTAGAACACTACAATACGTTTGAACTTAATAGTCGTAAAACATAAATAAGACGAAAAAAAATCAAAAGTTCATCTTGAATACATCTTCAAAAGAAGATGCCACAATTCCGTCAGCTTATATTTTTTATATGTTTTTGGGCAATGCCAAATTTTATATTTTAATCATTATTCAAATCCATTCTAAAGACATTACTTTTTTTACAATCTTAGCTTTTTAGTAAAGAGTATAAGAAGAAATAATAGAACCATTTTTGTTAACAATCATTTTTTTCTTGGTAATACTAAAGTATTAGAAAAAAATAGTTGTTCTAGATTGGTCATAAGTGTGTGTTTAACATTTGTAAATTTTATTAAAAAATAATTGCAAAAACAAATTGATATGATAAAAAAAACACAAAAAAAAGCATATACAATAATTTAAATGTAAAGTTGAATTTTGAATATTATGATTTTATATAATAAAAAGTCTGTTTTGTTATTTATTTGTGTCAAAATGACACTTTTAATTGAAAAAACAAAAAATTATCTAAAAAATCACAAGGATTAATTA